>NZ_NISU01000002.1:314837-520843 GCF_002335805.1 Bacillus sp. FJAT-45350
TGCTTAATTTCGGTGATAACTTCTGAAACTGATAATACGTTATGAATTTGTCCATCTACCATCGAACGCTCATTATGTTCAATCACTTCCAGATCTACAATTTCATAATTCGTTTTATTTTTTTGTAATAATAGACCTACAACCGATCTAGTACCAATATCTAATGCGAAAATCGGAGAAGAGTTTTCGAGTGACATATATAAACACCTCATTTATTATAGTTGAAAAAATGTTTAAGATCGTCTAAAGTGGTAGTTAAAATCCATTTTTGGAAGAATTCATAAATGGTTATATGACTGGCTACAGAATCAGAGAAATTCCACTCAATCATCAAAACCTATCTGTAATGCCGATTTATTTGTTAATACAAAAATACTTTAGTGCTTAAAAGCGTTTAATTAATAAAGAAATAATTCGTGACATTCAGAATATAATCGTTTATAATAATTCCTAATCACTAGAAATGTACCATAATTTTAGAATCTTTTAAACAAGAATAGGAGTGGGGAGCTATGAGTAACGAACAATTAGATACGTTAAGAGACCAATTGGATAATGTTAACTTACAAATTTTAGATTTAATTAATGAGAGAGCTAGTTTAGTACAGGAGATTGGTCAAGTAAAGACAAAGCAAGGAATTAATCGATTTGACCCGGTCAGAGAAAGAAAAATGCTAAATTTAATTGCTGAAAATAATAAAGGACCTTTCGAGACTTCAACACTTCAACATTTATTCAAGCAAATATTCAAAGCTAGCTTAGAGCTACAAGAAGATGACAATAGTAAAGCGTTACTTGTATCTCGTAAGAAGCACCCTGAAAATACAATTGTTGATATTAAGGGAGTAAAAATTGGAGATGGCACACAACGTTTAATTGTTGGTCCATGTGCAGTTGAAAGCTATGAGCAAGTATCAGCAGTTGCTAAAGAAATGAAGCAAAAAGGCTTAAAGCTATTACGTGGTGGTGCTTATAAGCCAAGAACGTCTCCATACGACTTCCAAGGTTTAGGGCTAGAAGGATTACAAATCTTAAAGCGTGTCGCTGAAGAAGAGGACATGGCTGTTATTAGTGAGATTGTTCGTCCTGAGGATATTGAAGTTGCTGTAGACTACATTGATGTAATTCAAATTGGGGCGCGTAACATGCAAAACTTTGAATTATTAAAGGCAGCAGGTTCTGTAAATAAACCAGTTTTATTAAAACGTGGCCTATCTGCAACGATACAAGAGTTCATCCATGCGGCAGAGTACATTATATCAAAAGGGAACAAGAACATTATTTTATGTGAGCGTGGTATTCGTACGTATGAAACAGCAACTCGTAACACATTAGATATTTCAGCAGTTCCGATTTTAAAAATGGAAACTCATTTACCTGTTGTTGTTGATGTAACTCACTCTACAGGTAGAAGAGACTTATTGTTACCAACTGCTAAAGCGGCATTAGCAATTGGAGCAGATGCTGTTATGACAGAGGTACATCCTGATCCTGCGGTAGCATTATCTGATTCAGCTCAACAAATGGACTTTGAGCAATTCGACAAATTTGTAAAAGATCTAAAAGAATCAGGCTTATACAAGGAGTAAATATCAGTAAACGTAGGCTAATAGAATCCCTAGTAATATAAGAGAGGGTGTGTCAAAGGGTAAGAAACTACCTTTTGACACACCCTTTTCTACGTAGAAGTTTAAATGAGTTTGCAAATCATTTGTTGAATTTTTTATTTAATGGGAGGAGTTAAATTTTTATTTCATATGTTAATTGAATTAGAAATTGGAAAGATTATTTAATGAATATAACTGAAAAAAAATCTAATAGTTGTCGATATAAGGAATGTAAAGCAATTGCGGACCTTCCTAATGTATCGTATGATAACAATACAATTATATGAGACAACTGTCGACAACATTATTAAAATACCCAATTTTTTTTAAAAAGGTAATTAAAAAATGTTACATATTGAAACTAGAGGAGGCTCACAGTGAATACAACAACAATTTATGATGTAGCTAGAGAAGCAGGAGTTTCTATGGCTACTGTATCTCGCGTAGTTAATGGAAATCCGAATGTAAAGCCAGCTACAAGAAAGAAAGTAATGGAAGCAATAGACAGATTGGGCTACCGCCCTAATGCTGTAGCAAGAGGATTAGCAAGTAAGAAAACAACAACTGTAGGAGTTATTATACCTGACATTTCCAGTATTTTCTTTGCTGAGCTTGCTCGTGGAATTGAAGATATTGCAACTATGTATAAATACAATATCATCCTATGTAATTCTGATCAAAACAAAGACAAAGAAATTCACCTGATTAATACATTGCTTGAAAAGCAAGTGGATGGAATTGTTTTCATGGGTGGTCAGATTACTGAAGAGCATGCAGAGGAATTTAAGCGTGCACCAGTACCAGTGGTATTAGCTGCAACTCTTGATGCAAGGCAGGAAATTCCGTCAGTTATTATTGATTATCAGCAAGCCGTTTATGATGCTGTTAATGCTTTAATTGAGGGTGGCCATAAAAAAATTGCTATGCTTTCAGGTTCTCTTGAAGACCCTGTGAATGGTTATCAAAAATATTCAGGTTATCGTCAAGCATTAGATGATGCAGGTCTAGAATTTAACGAGAACTATGTTGTTATTGGGGATTATACGTATGATTCAGGAATAGAAGCAATGGCTAGCTTAACAGAAATAGAAGATAAGCCAACAGCTATTTTTGCGTCTACAGATGAAATGGCACTTGGAGTTATACACGGAGCTCAGGATAAAGGTTATAAAGTACCTGAAGACTTTGAAGTGATAGGTTTTGATAATACGCGTTTAGCCACTATGGTCAGACCTACACTTACTACAGTTGTTCAACCGATGTATGATATTGGTGCAGTGTCAATGCGTTTGCTAACAAAGTATATGAATAAGGAAGAAGTAAGTGAGCATATTGTCATTTTACCGCATCGTATCGAGTTTCGTAATTCAACACAGTAAAATAATGCTCATTATAGTCAAAAGAGATAGAGATAAGATCTATAACCTATAGTGAACTGTAGTTAGGGAGAGAGTTATGAAAAAGTTTGATATTTTCACACCAATTGGGTTGTTCCTCGGTGTTACTGTATTATTACTAGCTATTTTTAGTAATGCAGGCCCATCTGGTGTTGTATTCTTTATTCAGATTGCTTCTATTCTGATTGTTCTTGGGGGGCTATCAGCTGGGATTGTCATTAATTTTTCGTTAGAAGATATTAAATTACTTCCCAAGGTACTTAGAGAAGCATTTCGCCGTGAAGACCATGACTTAGATCAGTTAATTGCAACATTTGTGGACCTTTCAGGGAGAGCTCGTCGTGAAGGTCTCCTTGCATTAGAGGCAGGAATAGAGGATGTAGAGGACCCTTTTATTCGCAAAGGGGTATTACTTGCGGTTGATGGAATTGAGCCAGACGTCATTAAGGATATCATGATGGCTGAAGTTGTGGCAATGGAAGAGCGTCACCGTAAAGGACGTACGATTATTATGAAGGCAGGGGAGTATGCTCCTGCATGGGGAATGATTGGTACATTAATTGGACTAGTATTAATGCTACAGAACCTAAATGATCCATCTACGTTAGGACCAAATATGGCAGTTGCACTTTTAACTACTTTATATGGAACAGTATTAGCAAACCTTGTCTTTATTCCAATGGCTTCAAAGCTTGAAAATAAAACAGAACAAGAAGTTTTCGTAAAACAAATTGTAGTTGAAGGTGTTATTGGAGTTCAATCAGGTCAAAACCCTAAAATACTAGAAGAAAAGCTAAGTGCCTTTGTTCCTAAGAATTCAAAAGCTAAAGGAAATGAAGAGGCGGAGGATGCTAATGTTGAAGCGTAAGCGACGTGAAGAGGAAAAAGGTGCACCGAAATGGATGGTAACCTTTTCTGATTTAATGACCTTAATCCTAGTATTCTTTATATTACTTTTTTCGATGTCTGTTGTAGATGCTGAGAAATTTAGGGCAATTGCAGAATCATTTAATCAACGTCAGGTACTAGATTTCATGCCATCAGCAATAGAATTTGAGGCCCCTGGAGACGATAGAGGAGACGAACGTAAGGACCCTTTTGATGATTCAGATGAAGGCTCGAATACTGATGATATGGATGAATTACTAGAAGAAGTACAGGAATTTTTAGAGACTAATGAAATGACAGAGTTAATTTCAGCCACACGGGATGACCGAGGAGTTGTGCTAGTTCTTCAGGAACGTACTCTGTTTGAGACCGCTGAAGCGGATTTATTAACAGATGCAAGACCATTTCTTGATAAGGTAGGCTCTTTATTATCGGCAATTCCAAATATGGTTAAAATAGAAGGGCATACAGATAGCCGTCCTATCTCTACATTTCGTTATCCGTCGAACTGGGAGTTATCAGGTGCCAGAGCAAGTAGTGTGATTCGTTATTTAACAACAAATCATAACCTAGATCCACAACGCTTTGTTGCAACTGGCTATGGTGATACAAGACCTGTAGTGCCTAATACAACAGTTGAAAACCTGCAGTTGAATAGAAGAGTTGTTCTAGTAATCTCTGATCCAACATATGAAGATGGAGAAACGTACTAGAAGTTGGTTATATAAAGGCATCTCTAGACAATCAAAGGGAGCTTAACCATACTACTCGTTGTATAAACTCTACTTATAAAAATCACTCTAAGAGGTTATACCACCTCTAGGGTGATTTTTGTTTTTAATGAACTTTCGGAAGGATGTTTTAAAATGAAAATAGGCATTATCGGTGCAATGAATGAAGAAATTGAGTTAATGAAGCAAGATTTAAAATTAAAACAAACAACTGTCACAACGAAAATTTCCTTTTACGAAGGGGTACTTGAGGGTAAGGAGGTTGTTTTATGTAAATCAGGAGTCGGCAAGGTTAATGCTGCAATTACTTCTCAAGTTTTAGTAAATAAGTTTCAGGTTGATTGTATTATTTTTACTGGTGTTGCTGGGGCCCTAGATCCGATACTTGAAATCGGTGATATTGTCATTTCAACAACTGCATTACAGCACGATATAGATGCTAGTCCACTTGGTTTTAAAAGAGGGGAAATTCCAATGTTTGAACATCCGTCAGTATTTGAGGCAGATACTACTCTCGTTTCTATTGCAGAGAAGGCAGCCTCCAAACTAGAAGGTGTATCATCAATAAAAGGTTGTATTGTTAGTGGGGACCAGTTTATTGCTAATGAAGAAACGGTAAAGGTGTTACATAGTGAGTTTGGAGGGAAATGTGTTGAAATGGAAGGCTCTGCTGTTGCACAGGTTGCGATGTTAAATGATATTCCATATGTTATTATTCGTTCAATGTCAGATAAAGCAAATGGTGAAGCAACTATGAGCTTTACAGAATTTACAGAAGTGGCTGCTAAGCAATCTTATCTTATTGTAAAAGAAATGGTTAAACACTTATAAATGGATAGAGGATGGGACAAAAGGTCAAAAACGGACCTTATGTCCCATCCTCTTTAGTTTATATAAACACATAGATTTATGATTGCGTTTTCATTTCTGTCCGGATATGGTACAGGGCCTTGTTTAGTGTTTTCTCGTTCTTTTCACTAATTTCTGTCTTTCTTGGAATAGGAGGATATATTCCGGGTGGGTCCTCCCACATCATAGGAAGCTCAACTCCAGCCTTTTCTTTCCATTTGTTGATCCATTCTTCTGGAAGTTTCCCCTGAGCTAAGTCTAACTTTTCAGTCATTTCAAGCCAAATCATAGACCAAGCTCTTGGAACGACTCTCCAAATGTCGTAACCTCCACCACCAACTGCTATCCACCGTCCATCGCAATATTCATGGGCAATCTCATGGGCTATTCGTGGGATTTCTCTAAATGTTTTAATTGTTGAGCACAAGTGTGTAAGTGGATCATAATAATGTGCATCTGCTCCATTTTGTGTGAGAATCACATCTGGTTTAAAAAATTCTACTACTTCACGAATGGAAGTTTCATAGGCTTCTAAGAAAGATTCATCCTCAGTAAAAGCATCTACTGGAACATTAATAGAAAAACCATATCCTTTGCCAGAGCCTTTTTCATTTACATTACCTGTTCCAGGAAAGAGGTAGCGACCTGTTTCGTGAATAGACAGTGTACAAACATCAGGGTCATCATAAAACGCCCATTGTACGCCATCACCATGATGTGCATCTGTATCAACATAAAGTACCTTTGCACCGTATTTCTGTCGCATATATTCAATTGCAATCGAGCTATCGTTGTAAATACAGAAGCCACTGGCTTTACCACGAAATCCGTGGTGTAAACCTCCACCTAGATTAATTGCGTGATCAGTTTTATTCTCCATTACTAAATCTACAGCTGTAAGTGTTCCGCCAACAAGCAATGCTGCTGCCTCATGCATATTTTTAAACATAGGTGTGTCATCAGTTCCAATACCGTAATTGTTAGCAATCCCGATGCTTAGTTTACCTTCGCCAGCTGTTTTAACTGCTTCAATAAAGGCTTTATCATGGATAAGAGCGATTTCCTCATCAGTAGCAACTCGAGGAGCCACTATTTGTGACTCTTCGATAGCTCCTATGGATGCTAATAAATCATATGTTAAATTTAAACGTTGGTGATTAAAGGGATGGTCATTGCTAAACCGATAAGACATTTGGTCTTGAGAGTAGACAAATTTAGGCTTATTACTCATCTGTCATCCCTGGCATATTGGGCCACAATACTTGATAGCCTTCCTTTTCAATTTCAGCAATGACTCCCATTGGATTAATTGTTTGAATACGGAAAACGAGAATTTTGTAGTTTGGATCTTTATGCTGATAGACAAGAACACTTGTAATGTTTGCTTTCTTCCTCTTAAAGATGGCAGCAATATCAGCTAATTTTCCTGTGATATTTTCTACTTTAATTTCAATATGTGAGCTAGGTTGGT
This sequence comes from Bacillus sp. FJAT-45350, assembly GCF_002335805.1. NCBI lineage: Bacteria > Bacillati > Bacillota > Bacilli > Caryophanales > Bacillaceae > Bacillus > Bacillus sp. FJAT-45350. The sequence continues at coordinate 321,781 of NZ_NISU01000002.1, forward strand.
GTGCCCCCATTAATTCTACAAGTGTGTGAAGAATATCAGTTTCTGTAATAATTCCAACTAGCTTGTCATCTTCAACTACTGGCAAACAACCAACATTATTATCATAAAAAATAGTTGCAACTTCTTCTACAAAATCAAGAGGGTGTGCTGTCAAGACGTTTTTAATCATAATAGTACTGACAGGCTTTAATAAATCTTCTTTATGCTCATCCGAGTGAAAAATTGATGGACTTGCATCGCGAATATCACGATCCGATATGATTCCAATTACATGATTCTCTTCATCTACAATAGGAATATGACGTATACGGTGTTTAGTTAAAACGTCTGATGCTTCTTTGATGGATGTGTCAGCGGATAGTGTTATTGTATCACTGTTCATAATTTCTTCGATTATCAATTTAACCTCTCTCCTTACATCCTTATAAAATAGAATTTGTTCAATAATTGCGACTGTAAGCCTTACTAGAGTAGGGAACTAGTAAAACTTGATAATCTTCCAGAGCGATTGCTCTGGAAGATTTAATACATAAATCTGTTTTGTAAGCGAAGTCTGTCAAAACGTTCGATTGAATCTTGATTAACTCGCTTACCAATTCTAACCATTAAGCAGTTAGCAGGATGGGAACTAATTTCAGGGTCATCTGTAGCATACCAAATAAGTCCGCCAGCATTCATCATTTTTTCCATAACTTTACGGTAATCCCAAACAGATAATCCACTACCTTTTAAATCCCAATGCCAGTAATATTCTGTTGTAATTATAATATAATCTTCTAATGCATCGTCCATAACAGAAAGTCTAAGTAGATTTTTACCTACTTGAATTCCTCTATATTGTGGAGATACTTCAATTGCACCGAGCTCAATTAGGTTTTCAATGTTCCCTTCTGACCATCTTTCCATTGGGTCAGGGTAGAGAAATGTTACGTAACCTACAATACGGTTACCATCTCGAACAATATTAATTCTACCCTCTGGTAAATCAGCAATTTCAATTAAGGCTTTTTTTTGTTCTTTCGGTCTGCGGAAGGCAACTAATCCTTCGTCATACTCTAGCTTTTCGATTTCTGCCCCTGTGACAGGGCCTTCCAGAATTATTGTTCGGTCTTCATAGGGTAATTCTTTCTTATAATAAGATTTATTGTGTTTCATTTGTAAATGTAATCCCCTTCTTAAAGTAAAGGTTTATTTTCAGTTTATTATACACTAGTTAGTGGGCCGATTTTAAAGTAAAATGAAAAGTACACAAAATTTTTTAATATTTTAAAAAGCAAGTATATAAGCCTTTTTCCAAGTTTTTTCATGTAAAATTAATACAAATTTAAATTTTAAATTGAAGAAATATTCTAAATATATTATAATGAGTTACGAAAAGAAATTACATAAGAGGGGAAGATGTGAAATGAATGTGCAAGCGCTTCCAACAGTAAACGGAGATTACAACTTAAAAAGTTATGATGAAATTGCTAAATCATTTGATTGGACTACTGTAGAAAAGGCTTTTTCTTGGAGTGAGACAGGGAAAATTAATTTGGCGTATGAAGCAATCGATCGTCATGCTGATTCTGAGAAAAAGGACAAGGTAGCCCTCTATTATAGTGACGCAACAAGAGATGAAAAATATACTTATCAACAAATGAAAGAAATGACAAACCGCGCAGGTAATGTACTTAAAGATGCTGGAGTAGTGAAAGGTGACCGTGTATTTATTTTCATGCCACGTTCTCCAGAGTTATACTTCTCTGTATTAGGTGCTATTAAATTAGGTGCTATTGTAGGGCCATTATTCGAAGCATTCATGGAAGGTGCTGTGCGCGACCGTCTAGAAGATAGTGAAGCTAAGGTATTAATTACGACTCCTGACCTATTAGAGCGTGTGCCAGTAGCTGACTTACCGAAACTAGAGAAGGTTCTAGTTATTGGAGAGAATGTGAAAGAAGAAGGACCTTACATTGATTATATGACAAAATTAAATACAGCAAGCCCTGAACTAGATATTACATGGGTTGAACGTGAAGATGGTTTAATTCTTCACTATACATCTGGCTCGACTGGTAAACCAAAAGGGGTATTGCATGTTCATAACGCAATGCTTCAACATTACCAAACGGCACAGTGGGTACTTGATCTTAAAGAAGATGATGTTTATTGGTGCACAGCTGACCCAGGTTGGGTAACTGGTACATCATATGGTATTTTCGGACCATTTTTATCAGGTATTACAAATGTAGTTCGTGGAGGACGTTTTAGCCCGACAGATTGGTATGAAACGTTACAGCGTTATAATGTAACTGTTTGGTATAGTGCGCCGACTGCATTCCGTATGTTAATGAGTGCTGGTGACGAGCTTGTTAAGGATTATGATTTATCATCATTACGCCATATCTTAAGTGTAGGTGAACCGCTTAACCCAGAAGTAGTTCGTTGGGGTAAAAAGGTATTTGATCTACGCATTCATGATACATGGTGGATGACTGAAACGGGCGCTCAGCTTATCTGTAACTATCCTTGTATGGAAATCAAACCAGGTTCAATGGGTAAACCAATTCCAGGAGTAGAAGCTGCTATCATTGATGATCAAGGGAATATTCTTCCTCCGAACAGAATGGGGAACCTTGCAATTAAGAAGGGCTGGCCTTCAATGATGAGAGCTGTATGGAACAACGCTGAAAAATACAATAGCTATTTTGAAATTGATGGTTGGTACGTTTCGGGTGATTCAGCGTACATGGATGAAGAAGGTTACTTCTGGTTCCAAGGACGTATCGATGATGTTATCATGACAGCTGGTGAGCGCGTTGGTCCATTTGAAGTTGAAAGTAAGCTTGTAGAGCATCCAGCAGTAGCTGAGGCTGGTGTAATTGGTAAGCCAGACCCAGTACGTGGTGAAATTATTAAGGCATTCGTAGCATTACGTGATGGTTATGAAGTTTCGGATGAGCTAAAAGAAGATATTCGTACCTTTGTTAAAAAAGGCTTAGCTGCACATGCTGCACCACGTGAGATCGAATTCCGTGATAAGCTACCAAAAACACGTAGTGGTAAAATTATGAGACGTGTATTAAAAGCTTGGGAATTAGACCTACCAACTGGTGACTTATCTACAATGGAAGACTAATAGAGTGAAATAAGAGGGTGTCCCAAGAGGTAAAATACAACCTTTGGGACACCCTTTTCGGTGTTTAGAGTTTAATTAAATACAAAAAAAGGCTGACAGTACCGGTACTGTCAGCCTTTTTGATACTGCTATGATTGATTATTTTCCCTATTACTATTTTCTGGCTTTTGGTCATCTTCTTTACGACCATTATCATTTTCATTCTTTTTTTCTTCTTTTTCTTTCTCATTTTCTTTTTCTTTTTCACCATTATTATTCTCTGGTAATTCTAATAAGTCGTCTTCTTCTGTTTTATCTTCATCATTATCTTCTTCGACAATCCAGCCTTGACCTTTTGCAGTTTGAGATGGGGCTGATTCTTTACCTGCCACATCAACTGCTGTTACATAATAGGCAAATCCGGCATTATTGACGTTGAAACTATAACTACCAGTACGTACACTTCCTACTAAGCTAAAACCTGAACTACCACTTGCAGTTCGATAAATACGATAGCCAACAATATCATTTTCATGATGCTTAGACCATGTAAGCTGTGAGCCTGAGAGTGCTACATTTGAAACTTGGTCTGGTTGTTTACCGTTTTCTTGTGCTAATCTATCTGGAATTACATTGTTCAATGACTCTGGTAAGTAGTCCTTTAGTTGATTTTCTTGAATATACTCTTCTTTGATTGCAACACCTGTATAAGTAAACTCATCAGGAGTTGAATCTAATGCTATATAAGGTTGTTCATTCAGAAGTACATACTTTACTCTAGTAAGACTATCGTCAATTTTTGTAGGTACAAATTGTGCATTGAATAAATCTGATCTAACTAGTCCTGCCTCTTGACATAAGTCAGAAGGAAGAAGTCCAGAGATACCACAAATTGAACGTCTAACTATTCCATTTGGCATTTCAAAATTACTTTGTGACGCAATTAATTCCGGGTTACTATCATAAGCAGAATTAATTAAGTTTGCCCATATTTGTTGAGTACGTTGACTGTAGCTTAATCCAGCAACACCTCGTTGTTGAATAGACTTAGGTGTGTCATATCCAATCCAAACACTCATCGTTACATTCGGATTTAAGCCAACAAACCAAGCGTCATGGAAATCATTTGAAGTTCCTGTTTTACCAGTCCAATCAGATTTGAACTTGATTCTACCAGGAAGGTAAGTCGCTGTACCACTACGTAATACATCTCTCATCATGTCGACCATTAAATATGCAGTTTGTGGAGAAAATACTTCAACTGGATTAATTTCATGTTGAAAAATAACTTCTCCTTCTTTTGTTTCAATTCTGTCTATCATGTAGGACTCAACAAAGTTTCCATCATTAGCGAACGTTGCGTATGCAGCTGTGTTTTGTTCAACTGTTACATCGTTTCTAGTTCTACCTAAAGATGCTGAAGGATATGGTTCTCCTTCCTCAAGGTTAAAGTTATATTTCAGAAGTGTTTCTCTTGCCTTTTCATGAGGAATCTTCAGTTGAGCTCTTACTGCAGGTACATTTCGAGAATACTTAAGCGCATCTCGAGCAGTTATCAAACCTCTATAGCTATTATCAAAGTTCCCAAAAGGTGTTCCATCTGGATATGTTGCAGGAGTATCAGGGATAATTGATGCTGGATGAATTGCCCCGATATCAATTGCAGCAGCATAGGATAAAATCGGTTTCATTGTTGAGCCGTTTGAGCGATAAGCTTGAGTAGCATGGTTTAATTCTTGTTCTTCAAAATTACGACCACCGACAAAGCTTATGATAGCACCTGTACGGTTTTCGATTAGAATGGCACCAACTTCTTCTTTTTCACCTTCACGATCAGGCCCAAAATAGCGGTCATCCTTAACGGTTTCCTGCATTGAATCATAAATTCCTTTATTGACAGTTGTATGAATTCGATACCCATTCCTTCTTAAATCACGTCTTGCTTGTTCACGATATTGTGTAAGTGTTGAAACTCTATCTTCACCTTCAAGTTCATCTACAATTACATTATCTTCTACCATCATTTGTTTTGCTAAAACTTCAGTTGCACGTCTTAACACTTCGTTTGTTAAATATGGATATTCTTCAATTGAACTAGGTGTTCTAGTGGTTAAGTTAGCTCTGATATCATAATCCAAAGCACTCTCGTATTCGGATTCAGTAATATAACCAGAATCTTTCATTCTACGTAAAACAGTTTTCATTCGGTTAATACCTGGGTCCAAGTTTTGTTTCACTTCACCATTACTTGTAAAAGGTGTATATCCAAAAGGGCTTTGTGGTAAACCAGCAATGTAAGCAGCTTGAGGAAGCGATAAATCTTTTGCATCAACTCCGAAAATTCCTTGCGCTGCAGACTGTACACCGGCAATATTTCGACGAGATGCATTACGTCCAAATGGTACAACATTTAAGTAGGCTTCTAATATCTCATCTTTATTAAAGAATGTTTCTAAACGCATTGCTAGAAGCATTTCTCTTGCTTTTCGGTCAAAGGAAACATCACTTGTCAATATTTGGTTTTTAACAAGTTGTTGTGTAAGTGTACTGCCTCCAGTTTGAACTGAGGAGTTAGCTACTTCTTGAAGTGTAGCTCTCATTATTGCTTTAGGAACTATTCCGTTATGCTCATAAAAGTATTCGTCCTCAGTAGCAATAATTGCTTGTACTAAATATTCACTTACATCTTCAAGCTTTACTTCTCTTCTTTCTAACTCATATGGAAGTTCTCCAAGATAGACATCGTTGGCAAAATAGATTTGACTCATTTCCTCATAGTCATAGATGTCTTTCTTCATTTCTTCATAAGGTCGTAATGGTTCATCTTTTACTAAGGATGCAAAAAAGCCTGCGCCAGCTCCACCAACAAAGAAGGTACCCATTAACCCAAGAACAACAAATACGAGTAATAAATTCCAGAATACTTGATATGTAATACCTAAACCTTTGAATATATTTTTTTCTTCTAGTTTGTCAGTCACGTTCTTAAGTTTCGCCCTAAATTCTTCAAGTTTATTTTTCATAAAGAACCTCCTAAAACATAGAAGTATTATAGCATATCATGTCGAAACATCCTATAACTAATCGGAATCTGTTTTAGGTGAATATTGACAATCATATAACGAATATGTTAAAAATATAACAATTGAAAAATATGCGAGGATAGGTACAAGTAATAAGCTTTTCCCTGTTTAAGAGAGCTAGTGGTTGCTGTGAACTAGTACAAAAAAGCTGTGAAATACAACCTGGAGCATTCTTTACGAAGATTGATTTATATTCAATTCGTAGTAAGGGACGGTCTTATACCGTTATCATATTGAGTGGAAGATAATAGTTCTTCAAGAAGGGTGGTACCGCGAGATTTCTCGTCCCTTTTTGGAGGGCTTTTTTTAATTTCCTCAAAGTAAACTAGCTAGATGAAATGAACAGATGGGATAAATATTTAACGGATTACTGGACCTAGTAAAAAATCAAAAAGCTTTATAAAGTTATAAAAAAAGGAGAGATAAACATGGAATTATTAAAAGATTTAGAATACCGTGGATTAATTAACCAAGTAACAGATGCTGATGGTCTTGAAAAGCAATTATCAGAAGGGCAAATGACTTTGTACTGTGGCTTCGATCCAACAGCAGATAGCTTACATATTGGGCATTTACTTACTGTATTAACATTACGTAGGTTCCAGCTTGCTGGTCATAAACCATTGGCTCTTGTCGGCGGTGCTACTGGGCTAATTGGGGACCCTAGTGGGAAAAAGGCAGAACGTACATTGAATGAGCAAGAAATCGTTCAATTATGGAGTGATCGTATCAAGGGACAGCTTTCTCAATTTTTAGATTTTGAAGGTGAAAGTGCAGCAAAGGCTGTTAATAACTTTGATTGGATTGGGAAGCTTGATATTATAACGTTCTTACGAGATGTTGGTAAAAACTTCGGATTAAATTACATGTTGGCAAAAGACTCTGTAGAATCAAGGATTACTTCAGGGATTTCATTTACGGAATTTAGCTATATGATTTTACAATCATATGACTTTCTTCACCTTTACGAAAATGAAAATTGCCGTTTACAAATAGGTGGAAGTGACCAGTGGGGGAATATTACGGCTGGTCTTGAATTAATTCGTAAATCAACAGAAGAAGAAGCAAAAGCATTTGGTTTTACAATTCCATTGGTAACCAAAAGTGATGGAACAAAGTTTGGAAAATCTGAGGGTGGCGCAATTTGGTTAGATGCTGAGAAAACAAGTCCGTATGAATTCTACCAGTTTTTAATCAATACTGATGACCGCGATGTCGTTAAGTTCTTAAAGTACTTTACTTTCTTAACTCCGGCTGAGATTGATGAGTTAGAAAAGGAATTGGAAACAGCACCAGAGAAGCGTACGGCACAAAAACGCTTAGCAGAAGAAGTAACAAAGTTGGTTCACGGTGAAGATTCACTTAAACAAGCGATTAGAATTTCAGGAGCTCTATTTAGTGGAGAGATTTCTTCACTATCGGCAGAAGAAATAAAACAAGGTTTTAAGGATGTTCCATCATATGAATGTAAAGAAGAAGAGATCAGTTTGTTAGATTTATTAATAGCATCAAAAATTGCTCCTTCTAAACGTCAAGGTCGTGAAGATATTCAAAACGGAGCGATTTACATTAATGGCGAACGTTGTATAGAATTAGATCGACAAATGACTTCGGAAGATCGTATCGAGGGTCAATTTACAATTATCAGAAGAGGGAAGAAGAAGTACTTCTTAATTAAATACTAACGATGCACCGTAAAGGTTAGTAAATATTATGTGCGAAGTCGTTGCTTTGTTTTGATGTCAAACGTCATGTGGTTTCTTGACGTTTGACGTGCAGTGAAAGAAGCGGTCTCCTTTAAATTACTACTATATTTGTTTTGAGTTAGTTTATTAAAGAATGGCATTTGCCGTTCTTTTTTTGTTACTTTAGAATATAAATAGTAAGTAAGAATATGATTAAAACGTGGATGTGAAAATAAAAGGTATAAAAAAAGATGCCCATAAAATGGACATCCTTGAATTGAAGATTAACGAGAGTAGAACTCGACGATTAATGCTTCAGTGATTTCAGCTGGAAGCTCAGAACGTTCTGGTAAACGAGAGAATGAACCTTCAAGCTTTTCAGCGTCGAATGTTACATAACCAGGTACGAAGTTGTTTACTTCGATTGCTTCTTTTACAGCAGAAAGATTTTTAGATTTTTCGCGTAAAGCGATTGCTTGACCAGGCTTAACACGGTATGAAGGGATGTCTACGCGACCTCCATCAACAGTTACGTGACCATGGTTTACAAGCTGACGAGCTGCACGACGAGTACGAGCTAGTCCCATACGGTAAACTAAGTTATCTAGGCGAGACTCAAGTAAAATCATGAAGTTTTCACCGTGGATACCAGGCATTTTACCAGCGTCATCAAAGATGCGGCGGAATTGACGCTCATTGATACCGAACATATGGCGAAGCTTTTGCTTCTCCTGTAATTGTAAACCGTATTCTGAGATTTTCTTACGTTGGTTCGGGCCGTGTTGACCTGGAACGTAAGGGCGTTTTTCTAATTCTTTTCCTGTTCCGCTTAATGAAATACCTAAGCGACGAGATAATTTCCAAGATGGACCTGTATAACGAGCCATGAATGACTCCTCCTTTGTTATTTTGATGTTGCAAAATAACAACCGTATGGCAATCTCTTTGACATGCTCATTTTGCTTTCATGCATCTTCGCTTCGACAGCTAGAAGTTACACGATGCACCTCATTTTTTGTAGCAGCCGATTAATGAGGAACAAAATGATAAGGGTACACATCAAGTTTACCTTGGCTGTCTCATTTCACACAAAAATCATTATATGATCGTAAGGTGTAGATGTCAAGTATTCCTGTATTGTCTAAGAAGAGAATTGTTCATAAGTATTTCTCTTTATTGGTCGCAAGGATGTAGTAAATTATGTTCTTTTCCAGTATAATGTATATATATGAAAAAATTGAACAGGTAAGTTATTTAGTAAGGATACAAAGCGACTTAAGAAGGCTAATTAGTAACAACGTATGGTGGTGCAAAGATGAAAAATATAAAGAATAATAAACGAAATACCATTGATTTTTCAAAACTTCTCCATGTCGCTATAGAAGATAGTCAAATCATCGATGAACATTTCCAATCTTCGATTCTATTTTTAGCTAATGAAGAAGGAAATATTGTTACAATTAGGGAGTTTGGTGGATTTAATTCTAAAATGATTGAAGCAGTTTCATTAATCCAGCAAAATCTTTTTGAGAATGAGTTTCCTTTTGAATGGAATGGTTGCATAATTGATTTTATTAATATTCGATTAACATATAACAATAGCCAATGGAATGGTTTATTAGGGATTATTGTTGAAGAGGAGTATGTAAACGATGAAGTTCTTCGCCCTTTTTTACGGGGACTTCAGTATGCAGTAACTATTACAGCAAAACAATTATTTACGAATCAGGCGTCAAGTATGCTTGATAGTTTTGAGAATATAAACGAAGTGATTACAACAATTTTGAAAGATACGGACTATACATTAGATTTTAGAAAGCTAGCAAAAGCATTTATCACCTATGTTGAGCCATTATTTGAAAGTAGTGAAGTAGCGATTTTACTATATGGTAAGCAAGGTCAGGAGTTTGTGCCAATTGAAGCCTCGGATGACGGGCTTTATAGTCAGTTCCATGAGTATGTCATTTCTGCAGATGAGAAATTAGTAATTAATACGATTACTTCTAATGAGATGCTTACTGATGATAAGCAGTTATTTCTAGCGCAGAAGCAGGTTCCAAACTTTACTGCTATTCCATTATGTTTAGAAGGCGAGAAGCCATTTGGGCTTGTGATGTTCTTCTATGATAAAGGAGATTTTAAGAAGAAGGAATTAGAGAAGCTTTCTTTCTTAATTAAAGAATTAAGTCGGTTGTTTTTCAAGGCGTACAATAATAACCGTAAAGTAATAGAAAGAAAAAGAAGAGAATTACTTTTACAAGTTACTAAGAAGTTTCACTCGTCTATGGATGTTGGAGAAGTACTAGGAGAGATTATTTATGCATTAAGCGAAATGTATCCTACCTTTAATGTGCATTTACTTCTAAGTCACGAGTGGGAAGTGAGTGAGCACTTGCCAGTTAAGCAGATGCAATACGGGGCTGGTGCTGAAAATAGTGTAGCTGAAAATGTATATTTAACTGGAAAGATTCAAATTCAAGATGTTGTGAAAGATAAAAGTTCAATTTTATTTGCGCCGTTAAGAGGGAAACAAGGTGTATATGGTGTCATGCAAATAAAGTCACCGACATCTATGATGTTCCCTAAACATGAGATTGAATTTATTGAGATGCTAGCTGATATCGGAGGGAATGCATTAGAAAATGCAGAGCTTTATCAACAGTCTAGAGAATTAATTAATGATTTACAGTTAATTAATAGTACATCTCATCAATTAAATTCAAATTTACGGTTATCAGAAACAATTAAGTTTATGACTAACCAGATTAAGGAGTCTTTTAAAGCTGAGCAAGTAGGCTTTATTATGTTCCATTCAAATGGAGATTTAATTGTCCTTGAGGGAAGTACAGAGTTTTTTGATATGGAAGAATCACGTAAAGCGATTACACCTTTAAGTGATAAGATTAAGCGTGAAAAGGACCCATTATTTATTGGAGACGCAGAAGCGGATGATGATTATTCCCTTGAGCCGTTTCGCTCATTTTTAGCTGTTCCTATGGTTCAGTCAGGTGAACTAAAGGGTATGGTATTAGTAATGCACCAAGAACCTTATCATTTTACCTTTGAAAATTTTAAATTATTGCAGTCTTTAATTCATCATTCAACTCTTGCCTTTACAAATTCAATGTTACATGAAGAGTTAGAAAAGCTCGTCATTACTGATCATTTAACTCGCTTATATTCAAGAAATTATTTGGACCAATGCATACAAGAATCGATGAAGACAGACGCTTTTGGTTGTTTCCTATTACTAGATATTGATAACTTTAAGCAAATTAATGATACGTATGGACATCAAGTTGGTGATGACATTATTATTCAGGTCGCAAATATTATGAAAAGAAGTATACGAGATCATGATATCGCAGCGCGCTGGGGTGGGGAAGAGTTAGCGGTATATCTTCCTAAGGTTGAACCAGAAGTTGGTTATAGAGTAGCAGAAAGAATTGTCAAAAGTGTAGCTCAAGAAACAAGTCCTCGTGTAACAGTTTCTTGTGGAGTGTCCTATTGGAATCAAAAGGATAACATGAAAACGTTAAAGCTTCTTTTTAATATTGCAGATGAAGGGCTATATGTGGCGAAAGAGTCTGGTAAGAATCAAGTCATAATGCAGAGCAGTTTAACTAACTAGCTATAGATCGGGACCGAGTTTAGCGACTCGGTCCTTTACAATTTTTAGAGGATTATTTATAAGGAGTTTGTTAGTTGAATTACAAACTCCTCTAGATATTTTTGGTCAAGCTCTGTAAAACGGTCTTTAATGGGACTATCTATATCTAATACTCCGATTAATTCGTCGTTCTTAATAATCGGAATTACAATTTCTGATAGAGAGGCAGCATCACATGCAATATGCCCTGGGAATTGATGAACATCAGCAACTCTTTGTGTTTTCCGTTCGGCTGCTGCTGTTCCGCATACACCTTTTCCCATTTTGATTCGTACGCATGCTGGTAATCCGATAAACGGACCTAAAACTAGTTCGTCTTCTTTATGTAGATAGAAGCCTACCCAATTGATTTCATTCAGAAATTGATTTAGAAGGGCAGTAGCATTAGCTAAGTTTGCAATTTGATCTGACTCATCTTCTGTTAAAGCTTTGATTTGATTTATTAACATTTTGTAATTTTCTTCAGCTGTTCCGTTGTATAACTCGACGTTAAACATATCAATTCTCCCTTCTTCGCGATAAAAATAGTATAACATATCACACACTATCGCTTCTTGTAGAAACATTTCCTTTGAATGTCGAGAGGTTCTAACAGGAGGAAAGATTGAAAAGAAGAACCTAATAGATACCAGACCAAAAAGGGGTGTCTACAATGGGGAAGAACGGTGCAGTAGATAATACGAAAAGTAAGGTTATGGATGCGGCTATTTCATTATTTAATGTTCAAGGCTATAATGGTACGTCAATTCGAAGTATAGCTGATCGGGCTAATGTGAATGGAGCATTAATATCTTATTATTTTGGTAGTAAGAAAGGATTACTAGAACAACTCATGACGTCATTTTTAGAGGGGTATGTAAAAGTGATAGAAGAAGAGGTCATGAAGCTCCCTTCTCAATCAGCTCGTGAATGTTTAATTTCTGCTTTTAACAAAACTCTTCTATATCAACAGGAACATCATCATCTTGCCAGGTTTGTTCATCGGGAAATTACGTTAGATACGGTTTTAGTTAGAGAGTTAATGAGTACGTATTTAATGAAAGAAAAGCACATGTTTTATCAGATTATTAAAAAGGGAATTGAACGTGGAGAATTTAAGCGCCAACCGATTGATTTTATGATTATCCAATTAAGAGGAATGTTGACTATGCCATATACACACCCTCAATATATTCGTGAGGTTTATCATCTTATTCCGCATGAACCGTACTTTTTAAAGCATTATCTTAACTATTTGACTATGTGGGTTGATAACGACCTTTGTCAGGGAGGTTATCAACAAGTCCATGTTTCCGTATAAAAAATGTTCATAGTGGAGGCCGTCTCGTTAAGTAGAGTCAGTCTCCACTTTTATTTTACTTTTTGAAGGTAACGTCTTGTTTAATTTTTTCTACTCCTTGTAGAATACCTTTTGCGTTATGGGCATCTGACCCATAGACGAGAGGGATTCCTTTATTAATTGCTTTATTAACTATTGATTCGGATGGATAAGGTTCTCCGCACAATGGCTTCATCACACCCGCGCTATTATAATCTAACTCCATTTTATTATTTGATATTGTTTCAAGGATATCGACAATTTCTTTATTGAAATTGTATGATGAAGGAAATTTCTTCTGAAACTTATGAACTAACGTCATATGACCCACTCTTTTTGGTTTGTAAGGACCTAAATCTGCTAGTAAAGATTGCATAAGAGTTTCGTAATATTTTCGATAGACACTTTCAACCGAACCCCATTCATCGATCATCTCTGCAAATGTATCAGGACTGTAGTCTAGACAATAATAAGAGTTTTTCCTCTTTAGAAAATGGACTGATAATATACTATCGTCTAGCAAGTGACCTACGTCATTTAATAGTTCGGTCGTCTCCTTCTCATATTCTTCTATAAAATCAACTTCTAATCCAACTAAAATGTTAAGTTTGCCTTTATAAGTTCCTTTTAAATTGTGAGCCTCTTCTAGATAGGGGTATAAATTTTTCAAACTCATAGCACTATCTTGCAATGGTGTTGGATCGATAAATCCTTTCGGTAAAGGAGCATGCTCAGCAAATGTAATCGAATGGAGCCCTTTTTTTATTGCTTGTTCAGCGTATAGGTTCATCTCGTCTTTTGTTCCGTGTGGGCAGTAAGGTGTATGTATATGACCATCATGTGTAATCAAATTAATCACATCCTCTTGGAAATATATAATGGTTAATGCAATAAAAATTGTTATATCCAAAGCTTATAGAGCATGTTCAAAAAGTAGTGGCAATGGCTTCGCACGCTGTGCGCCTTGATAGGAGGATACCACTCCTAGTAAGGCTTTTAAAAGAATACAGCGGCTACGCTAATTGCTTCGAGGTTGTTCAAAAGGTAAAACCCAACCTTTTTGCACAACCTCTTATAGTAAAAAAATAATTCTTACTGTAGTTATGTCAAAAAATGATTCAAAAATCTTTTTTCCATGGTATCATAATATATAGCAAAAAATGTAGAAAACTAAAGGAATTATCGAAATTTTAGAGAATTTAGTATACTTATGACAAAATATTGAAGGAATGCATGAAGAGAAGGGAGACCTCTGATGTATTTGTTATTTGCAGCTATCGCTCTCGTTATTATTCTATTTATTTTCGGATCAATTCAGCGAAAAAGAATATATACGGAAGTTGACCGTTTAGAAGAATGGAAGATGGACATCTTGAATCGACCAATTACAGATGAAATTGGACGGGTTAAAGGCTTGAAGATGTCTGGGGAAACTGAAGAAAAGTTCGAAGATTGGCGAGTAGAATGGGATGAAATTGTTGGAGTTAAGTTACCTGATATTGAAGAAGGCTTATTTGATATAGAGGAGTATGCAAACAAGTACCGATTCAAAAAGGCGAAACTACTTACGACAGAAGTCAATCAAGAACTAGAGGAAATAGAGGAACGTCTTAAAACTATGTTAGATGATGTTAGTCATCTAATAGAAAGTGAAGAGCAGAATCGAACGGAAATAGGGGATGTTCGAAAGCTTTACAGTGAAACGAAGAAATACTTTAATACTCATCGTGCTTCCTTAGGAAAGACAGCAACAGCTTTCGATGAGCGACTTGATACTATTTATAGTGGGTTTTCTACCTTTGAAGAAGCAACAAAACAAGGAAACTATATTAAAGCCAGGGAACTTCTTTTATCAATGAAGGAGGAACTTGAAACTGAGCATAGCTTAATGACAGAAATTCCAAAAATGCTTGTTCAATTACAAACAAATATAACGGCAGATTTGAAGGATATTCAAATTGGAATGAAGGATATGGAAGAAGCAGGCTATGTTATTTTAGATTTTAACCTTGAAAAGGAAATAACACGTATTAAAAATGAATGTGCTCAATTAGTGAAAGATATTGAAGAGATTCAATTAGATGGGATAAAAGAGAAAACAACTGAAATTGAAAACGAAATCGAAGGCTTATATGACCTACTTGAAGAAGAAGTAAAATCAAAACAGGTTGTTGAAGAAAGCATTGAGCCTCTACATGAAAAATTAGAAAATACGAGAGAAAGACTTCTTGATTTGCAGGAGGAAACTGAAACTGTCCAGCAAAGTTACCGCATTTCAGAAGAGGAATTAAGACTTCATGAGCAAATTGAAAAACAACTTAGTGATTTAAAGTTAAAGCTTGGTGTTATTGTAGATGTGTCTGAAAATAATAAACAATCGTTCACATCGATTCGTATTTTAATAGACGATTTTAAGAAAGAATTCGAAAAGGTTCACTTAGAGATTGAAAGCTGTCAAACGACGTTAGATACACTTCGCCAGGACGAGTTAAAAGCAAAAGAAACATTAAAAGGTCTAAAAGGAATGATTCTTGAAGGAAAACGAATGATTCAAAAGAGTAATATTCCTGGATTACCTCAGTCTGTTCTTGATGAAATTGTCCAAGGGGAACAGAAGTTAGTTGAAGCTGCTGAAAAAATCGAAGAGATTCCTC
The DNA here is from genome assembly GCF_002335805.1 of Bacillus sp. FJAT-45350. Classification (NCBI taxonomy): domain Bacteria; kingdom Bacillati; phylum Bacillota; class Bacilli; order Caryophanales; family Bacillaceae; genus Bacillus; species Bacillus sp. FJAT-45350. The sequence continues at coordinate 337,291 of NZ_NISU01000002.1, forward strand.
TCGAAATGGTAGTAGTGAACGAGAAAGTTGAAGAAGCGAAAGAACATGTGAATACAAGTAATCAGTTAATTTTTGATACGATTGAAAAGGCTGATTTAGCTGAAAGATTAATTCAATATGGTAATCGTTATCGTAGCCGTTCTGAACGAGTGATGGAACAATTAGGTGAGGCAGAACAATGCTTCCGCAATTTTTACTACGAAGATGCTATTGAAATAGCTATAAGTACGATTGAAAAATATGAGCCAAATGTCATTGAAAAACTAAATGCAGTCCCGGTTGAAGAGAAGGTTTAGGCCTTCTCTTTACTAATTTTTACCTAACTACTTTACTTAGATTCTATGGTAAAATGTAGCTATAGAGAGCGATTTTGTTAGGAGTGGTCAGAATGAGTAAAATGAAAATAGTATTACTTGCTGTATTTTCTATGTCTTGCATTGCTGTATGGTCAATCATAATTTGGAATTTAGTATCAGTAAATGAACCTGCGACCACTCACCCAACAAAGGAATTGCATGAAATCATTGAATTTGAAAAGCCACTGATTACAGATCAAAGTGAACTAGTATATAGAGAAGAATCATTGCAAGAACGGTTTAGACAACAAGGAATAGATTGGCATGATGGTTTAGAGCTAGCTCCAAATCGAATTATTTCGGTGGAAGAATTATTGGAGATTATTGAGGAACCATCCTAAACTAATAGCAAAGAGTACGTATGAATTATATCTACTTCAATTAAAGGCACACATCGGTTAAAATAAACGGAGTGTGTTTTTTGTCTTATTTATTTTGAAAGATTTTTTTCTAATACGTATGATAAATATGTTAAGATATACTGATGCAACTTACTAAAAGGAGTCGTAAAGCAATGATTTATTTTGATAATAGTGCTACGACAAAGCCATATCGGGAAGTTCTTGATACATTCATGACAGTATCAGAAACTTTTTTTGGCAATCCATCATCGATGCACAGGCTAGGGATTGAGTCTGAGAGAATTTTGACAAAATCAAGGGAACTTATTGCAAGCCTTCTTGGAGTGGAGTCAAAAGAAGTCATTTTTACGTCTGGTGGTACAGAAGGTAATAATATTGTTATTAAGGGGATAACGAGTGCCCATAAAAATCGTGGAAACCATATCATTACGTCTACAATAGAGCACCCGTCGGTTTTAGAAAGCTACAAACAATTAGAAACGATTGGATATCGTGTAACGTATCTATCCGTAGATGCAGAAGGGCTTATTTCACTAAAAGAGTTAGAGGAAGCGATATGTGAAGATACGGTATTAGTTTCCTGCATTCATGTAAATAATGAAACAGGTGTGATTCAACCAATTGACGAAATAGGTCAATTATTACACAAGTATCCTAAGCTTTATTTTCATGTTGACCATGTTCAAGGTGTAACAAAGGTACCTTTGAATTTAAAGAAAGCTAAAATCGATTTTGCTACAATTTCTGGGCATAAGTTTCATGGCATGAAAGGTACAGGGGTTTTGTATGTCCGTCATAGTTTGAAGCTATTACCCTTATTTCACGGCGGAGTTCAAGAGTTAAATATTAGAGCAGGTACGGAAAATGTTGCAGGAATAGCTGCATTAGCAAAAGCGCTACGACTGAGCTTTGAAAACGGAATTGAAAAAATTGATAAACTCCAACAGTTAAAAGCTGTAATGTACAATGGGTTAGAAACGATTGATGGAGTGAAAATAAATAGTGATTTTAATACCTCAGCTCCTCACATCATAAACTTTTCGATTGAGGGTGTGAAACCAGAGGTTATAATCCAAGCGTTAGCAGAGAAAGACATTTTTGTTTCAACAAAGTCTGCTTGCTCATCTAAATTAGCAGAACCAAGCAGAGTATTAATGGAAATGGGATTAGGGGAAAAGAGAGCCCTTAGTGGTATTCGTGTCAGTTTTTCTTTTGAAAATGAAGAAAAGGAAATTAAAGAGTTTATTAATGAGTTAGAAAAAATTGTACCAGAATTTCTAAAAGTAATGAGGTAGAAAAGATGAAATATGATCATATATTAGTTCGTTATGGTGAGTTATCACTAAAAGGTAAAAATCGTACAAAGTTTGAACGAGCTCTTGTTGGTAACATAAAAAAAGCGTTAAAAGAGTTTACTGATTTAAAATTCATTCGTACATTTAGTCGCTTGGCAATTGAGTTAAATGATACCCCGGAAGAGCCTGTGATAAAGAAGCTTCAGAAGGTATTTGGTATCCATTCTTTTAGTCTTGCTTTAAGAGTAGAAACAGAATTAGAAGCGATGCAAGCTGGTGCACTAGCTACGATCAATGAAGCAGATGGACCCATTCGTACGTTTAAAATAACGACAAAACGAGCATTTAAGCGATTTCCTATAGATTCTCAAAAACTTAATCATTTAATTGGTGGTTACATTCTAAAAAATACTGATGGAATTACTGTAGATGTTCATAATCCTGATATTGAGTTAAAGGTAGAAGTACGTGAATCAGCGACGTATATAAGCGGTGCTGTTATTAAAGGAGCTGGTGGATTACCAGTAGGTACAAGTGGTAAAGTAATGCTACTTCTATCTGGTGGAATTGATAGTCCAGTTGCCGGGTATTTAACAATGAAGCGTGGAGTGGAAATTGAGGCAATTCACTTCCATAGTCCACCTTATACGAATGAACGTGCAAAGCAGAAGGTTAAGGACTTAGCGAAAGTACTAACGGAGTATGGAGGGGACATTAAATTACACTTAGTTCCATTTACTGAAGCTCAAAAAATGGTACATGATAATATGCCCACCAACTATGAAATGACGATTATGAGAAGAATGATGCTTCGAATTAGTGACCGCATAGCTAAAGAAAATGGAGCGCTCGCTATTGCCACTGGTGAAAGCTTAGGACAGGTAGCAAGTCAAACATTGCACAGCATGAATGCGATTAATGAGGTTACAAATTTACCTGTTATAAGACCACTAGTTGCAATGGACAAGCTCGAGGTAATCGATATTGCAAATAAAATTGGGACGTATGATATTTCAATTTTACCTTTTGAAGATTGTTGTACTATTTTCCTTCCAGCAGAGTCAAAAACAAAACCGACAAGAGATCATTCGAATAAGTTCGAACAATATATAGATATTGAAGGTTCTGTTGAAGAAGCTGTAAAAGGAACGGAAGTAGTAACAATTACAGCTACATCATCAACAACAGATTTGGAAAAGCAACTTGATGACTTACTATAAAAAGATTAATGACTGTGACTTGGCTATTAAGCAAGTTATGGTCTTTTTTTTGTTTGGGTTGAAAGATATTGAAGACTTCAAAGAAGAGCAAAAGGTAAAGTACAACCTTTTTACTCTAACTTATGAAACAATTACCATTCTTTATTTTGTATTAAACAATCGATTGTAACAAAGTCTATAGGTAACAAAGGAGGTGAAACAACATGGCAAACAACAACAGTTCAAACCAATTAGTTGTACCAGGTGTACAACAAGCGTTAGACCAAATGAAGTATGAAATCGCTCAAGAGTTTGGCGTACAGCTAGGTCCAGATTCGACTTCTCGTGCAAACGGTTCAGTCGGTGGTGAAATCACTAAACGTTTAGTACAAATGGCTGAACAACAAATGAGTGGTTACCAACAACAATAATCAATCATATAATGGCTATCGAGAGAACGGTTTATACCGTTCTCTTTATTTTTTTTGAAAAAATAATATTCAAAAAAGTATATCTTTTCTGTATAATAGAAATTGAGGCGAAACTTAACTACTATACATAAGGGGGAAGAACATGAAACGAGAAGACTTAATTGCACCTGAATATTACAATTTGTCACAAGAAGTGGAAAAGTATGCGACAACAAATCGCTTGGCGATTATGTGGACTAGCGAAGACGGTGAGCAAAGAGATGTTCCATATTCCGAACTTGTAAGTCAAACAAATAAAATAGCAAATGCATTACTATCAAAAGGTTTAAAACAAGGTGACAGAGTTCTTTTAATTCTACCTCGCTTACCAGAAGCTTACTTTACTTATTTAGCTTGTTTAAAAGCTGGACTAGTTATTATCCCTTGTTCAGAAATGTTACGTTCAAAAGATCTAGCTTATCGCATCAATCATTCTGAAGCTAAAGCTGTTATTTCATATCATTTATATATTTCAGAAGTTAATGGAATTTCGGGAGAGATGCCGAGCCTAACTGACAAATTAATTGTTGGAGGAAAGGCAGAAGGTTGGTCGCCTTTAGATGAGTTGTCGAAAAATGAAAGCGATTACTATGAAGGAGCTAAGACTAAACGTGGTGAGATGGCATTTTTACCATATACATCAGGAACAACAGGAAATCCAAAGGCTGTCGTTCATACACATGGTTGGGCTTTTGCCCACTTACAAACAGCATCAAAAAAATGGTTAGATGTAAAAGAAGGAGACAAAGTATGGGCTACAGCTGCACCAGGTTGGCAAAAATGGATTTGGAGTCCGTTCTTATCAACTATCGGTGTAGGTGCGACCGCATTTGTTCATCATGGCAAATTTGACCCTAATAAGTACTTACAGTTACTACAAGATCATGAAATCAATGTACTTTGTTGTACGCCAACTGAGTATCGTTTAATGGCAAAGGTCGAGAATATTGCTGATTACTCATTGCCACAATTACGTAGTACAGTTTCTGCTGGTGAACCACTTAATCGTCAAGTTATTGATACATTCAAAGAGCATTTCAATGTGGTTGTTCGTGATGGATATGGTCAAACAGAGAACACTTTATTAGTTGGTACTCTCTCAGGTATGGAAGTTAAACCAGGTTCAATGGGGAAACCAACACCAGGAAATGAAGTAGAAGTAATTGATGAAGATGGAAATCCAGTTGAAGTAGGTTCAGTAGGAGATATCGCAGTTCATAAGAGTGCACCAGCTTTATTTAGAGAGTACTATAAGGATCCAGAGCGTACAGCAATGGCATTCCGTGGTGATTGGTACATTACTGGTGACCAAGCGAAGAAGGATGAGGACGGTTACTTCTGGTTTGAAGGAAGAAGTGATGACATTATCATTAGCTCAGGCTATACAATTGGACCGTTTGAAGTTGAGGACGCGTTAACTAAGCACCCGGCTGTAAAGGAATGTGCCGTTGTAGGGAGTCCTGATGAAGTTCGAGGAACAGTTGTTAAAGCATTTATTGTTCTTCGTAACGAAGAAGATAAAAACAATGAAAGTCTAATCTCTGATTTACAAGAGCATGTAAAAAATCTAACTGCACCATACAAATATCCACGTCGTGTTGAGTTTGTAACAGACTTACCGAAAACAACGTCAGGGAAGATTCGTCGAGTGGAACTTCGCCAACAAGAGAAAGAGCTACAGGCATAAGTTGCTCTTTCCAATTTTATAACGACTGAGCGCTCGTTATAAAAATAGGACTATTCCATTTAAGACAGTAATAGAATGTATTAATAAAGGACTTTTTATACGTAGGTAGGATGTTGATAGAGGTTGATCCAAGAGAGAGTAAGAGCTTGGATTAACCTCTTTTTTTACATTGGCCACAATTTCTTTTATGATAAAAGGAGGAGAAAAATAAGAGTTGAAAGTAGGGGTAATGTGGGTACGTTATGGTTTGGTGGTACTTTTTATACAATGGAGCAGCCAGGTAAATCAGTTGAAGCTGTTTATGTTGTAGATGGATATATTAAAGCAGTTGGAACTGAAAAAGAAATAATAGAGACATATAAAGATGAGATAGAGGAACAGAGGGATATAGATGGTGCATATGCTTTTCCAGGTTTTATCGATAGTCATTTACATATGGTTGGACATGGAGAAAAGCTTATTCGACTTGATTTATCTAATGTCACAAGTGCAGAAGAAATGAAGGACTTATTAGTTAGTAAATCAAGTGATGCACAACCTGGAGAATGGATTTATGGTGAAGGCTGGAATGAAAATAATTTTCCAGACAGAAAAATTTTTCATCGAGAAGAGCTAGATGAAATTGCTCCTCATAATCCAATGATGTTAACGAGAGTTTGTAGACATGCTGTTCTCGTCAATAGCACAGCATTAGATGCGGCAAAAATTAATAAAACGACAACCGACCCAGATGGTGGTGTGATCGTCCGTGATGGAGTAGGGACTCCTACAGGTTATTTACTTGACTCGGCACAGGAGTTAGTTAAGGAAGTAGCACCAGAAGTTACAGAGGCATATTTAGAAAAGGCGTTAACAACTGCTGTTGATGATATGTTTTCACTTGGATTAGTAGGAGGGCACACGGAAGACTTAGGTTATTATGGTGACGTAGAACGTCCCCTACAAACGTTTAAGAAGGTTATTGATGGAGAGAAGAGAAAGCTAAGAACTCATATGCTTGTTCATCATACAGTTGTCGAGGATTTACTTACTAGAGGATATAAAATTGGAGAGCATAGTAAATTTATTGAACTTGGACCGATGAAAATCTTTGCAGATGGTGCTCTTGGTGGAAGAACAGCATTGTTGAGTCAGCCTTATAATGACGCACCTGAGACATCTGGTGTAGCGATTCATCCATTAAATGAATTAAAAGAAATGGTAAGATCAGCAAGAGAAAGAAAAATGGCTGTAGCGATTCATACAATAGGTGACTTAGCACTCGAGTATGCAATTGAGGCAATTGAAACTCATCCTAATAACAGCACAATACGAGATCGACTGATTCATATTCAAGTAGCACGAGAGGACTTACTTGAAAGAATGTTTGATTTACCAGTGATATTAGATATCCAGCCCCGTTTTGTTGCAGCGGATTTTCCTTGGGTCGAAGAACGGTTAGGCTTTGAACGATTACCATTATCTTTTGCCTGGAAAACATTGTTAGACAAGGGGCTTCATTGTGCAGGTGGGTCAGATGCGCCGATTGAGCCAGTCGATCCGTTATTAGGTATCCATGCAGCAGTTACAAGAAAGAAGCCAGGCGAAAGCCATGAAGGATACTTACCTGAACAAAAGCTATCAATTTTTGAAGCGGTTAGCCTCTTTACTACTGGTAGTGCATATGCAATTGGAAAAGAAGCTAAAATGGGGAAAGTTCAGCCTGGCTATGTAGCAGATTTTACACTTTTGGATAAGGACCTTTTCTCTATTGAGCCAGATGAAATATTAGATACAAAGGTAGTAAAAACAGTTGTTGATAATACAATTATGTATGAGAGATAGAAATAAAAGGCTAGTTGATTAGATTGAATCAACTAGCTTTTAGTTTATAGGAAATTTCTTTGTACCTTATGCCAAAATGAGTTATTTTTTAACTTAAGTACTTTAATGCTTTTACCAGACAATTTCAACTTCAATTCATGGGCATGTCGAATACTAAGGGCTTCATTATCTACACCGATAATCGGGTGGTCATTTCCGTCTTGGACTACCTGTATCCGTAATGTGCGATTTTCACCTAATAGAAATGAAGTTCCTAGAGTGCGGTATTCGTTATTGTTTAGAGAAGCAATTTCACTTACTTGTAATGATGGAAGAAGAGGATCTACAATAGCACCTCGAACGCTTTTGTTATAGGCTGTACTTCCTGTTGGAGTTGATACGATTACTCCATCTCCCCTGAATGTTTCAAAGTGTAAATCATCAATAAAGATATCTAAGACAAATGCTTTAATAATGTTTGAGCGAATTGAGCATTCGTTTAGGCAATAGAACGGCTTTTCATTATCAAGAGTAACTTCAATTGTTGAATAACGGCGAACTTCGATATCGTCACTTTTGATCGCATCTATCATTTGAGTTGTATCTTCTAACGTAAAGTCAGTGTAAAAACCTAAGTGATCAGTACTCACACCGACATAAAGACAGTCTTCTCTAAAATCTGTTTTACGAGTTGCTTGTAAAAATGCATTGTCTCCACCAACGCTTGCAATAATGTCAGCTTCGAGGTAATCATCCACAACAACAAATCCATTATCTCTAGCTAATTGTTTTAGTGGATGTATCTGTTGTTCAAAAGTGGAAGTGGCTTTATAGAAAAAATATATTTTGTTACGATGAGGCATGTTAACTCAACCCTTTCTAAATTTATCCTTTTGTCCCTTAGGATAGTAGTTTTGTGAATGAAGTACCTAGTTTCTACAAAATTGTTATAATTAGTTACTTTAGATGATTAATCAAGCTTTTTTATGTTATCATACCTTTGTTTAGTCAATACATACTTTTGTTTTTAATTTTCGTTTTTGTAAGAAGAGAGAAGAGGAGTGAAATCGAATGAGTACAAAAAGATGGATAGCTTTGTTAGTTGCTTTCGTTTTATTGGTAGGTTCACTAGCAATTAATACGCTTTCAATGGCTGCCTTTACTAATTTTGGCTCCATGTTTGAAGAGGAAGATACAAGGTGGTCTGAGCATGTTATTGAAAAAGGGGATCCAGGAGTAACTGGGAAAATTGCTGTATTAAATGTAAATGGAACAATTCAAGAGACATATGATGCGCCACTTTTCATGGATACAAGTAGTTACCGACATCGTACATTTCTTTCAATGCTAGAACATGCTGGAGAAGATCCGAATGTTGAAGGGATTATTATTAGAGTTAATTCTCCTGGTGGTGGAGTGGTAGAAAGTGCAGAGGTACATGATAAAATTATTGAAGTTCAAGAGGAATTCCAAAAACCAATCTACATTTCGATGGGCAGTATGGCGGCATCAGGTGGATATTATATTGCGGCACCTGCTGATAAAATTGTAGCAAATGCTTCGACTATTACTGGCTCACTAGGTGTCATATTCCAAAGCCTTAACGTTTCTGAATTAGCTGATGAATATGGAATAAAGTTAGAGACAATTAAGAGTGGTCCTTATAAAGATATTATGTCACCAACTAGAGAGATGTTAGATGAAGAACGAGCTATTCTTCAATCTATGCTAGATGAATCATATGATGAATTTGTAAGAATAATTGCATCAGGACGAAATCTATCTGAAGCGAGAGTTAGGGAGTTAGCTGACGGGCGTATTTATAGTGGCTTACAGGCAAAAGAGTTAGACTTAATTGATGAAATTGGAAGCTTTGATGATACTGTTGACCTTCTCGTGGAGGAAATTGATAGAGGAAGACTAGATGTAATTCGTTATGAAACCCCCTTTGGTTTTAATTCATTTTTTATGATGAGTGCTGAAAAATGGTTAACGGCAGACCATGATTTACTGGGGATTAAAGAGCTATTAAACAGAACGAATTCACCTACATTAATGTACTTATATACAAGATAAAGTGAGGTGAGAAATTGATGGATATGACCTATGATGAGAAAAATCAGTTACTTGAGGAAGAACGTTATGAAGAGAGAGAAGATCAGGAAAAAGAAGAAACTGTACGTTATCGCTATGCTGGATTTTGGATGAGGTTTTGGGCGTTCTCCTTAGATAGCATTGTCGTATTTAGTTTGAATGGCATTCTCGTTTATCCAATCCTTCGTATGCTAGGATTAATGGAAAGCACAGTTTGGGCTTTCTCTGTGAATAGTGTGTTAACAGGCTTGGTTGCCTTCCTATACTTTGCGCTGTTAACTAAGTATTTTTCACAAACTCTAGGCAAAAGAGTTTTAGGGCTTAAAGTAATAGGAAAAGATAGTGAGAGGCTCTCATGGTCTGCTATCATTTTCAGAGAAGGGATTGGACGTTTTATTATTCAGGTATTTGCTCTAATGTATCTCCTTTATCTTGTCGTGGCATTTTCTAAAGATAAACAAGGGATCCATGATATGATTGCGGACACGTATGTTGTTCATGAGGAATAAATAAAAATAAACCTGCTAGCTATTGCTAGCAGGTTTATTTTTATATTCTTATGACGATAATGGTAATAAAAAAGGAGTTATGGAATGACTTGGATATGGATTAGTGCTGCTATTATACTTTTTCTTTTACTATTTCTAGCCATAACAAAAATTACAGTAACTATTTCATATGTTCATAATGCAGATGATGATTTATTAAATATCGTCGTTAAAGCTTGGGGAATCCGTCTTTATAAACTTTCAGCACCTCTTATAAAGATTGATGAAAATTCTCCATCGATCATTGTTGAGGAAGAACAGGAAATAGGAAGTGTAGAACAGGAAAAAAAGGTAAAGATAACAGTAGATTATATTATAAAAGAAATAAGGAAGATGAGAGACTTTCTTGAGCATGTTGTTGGATTTCATACAATTGTACGTAGGTTTTTGGGACATATTACTGTGCACAAGTTTGAATGGAAAAGCCTTATTGGTGTAAGCGATGCTTCTCATACCGGGATTGTAGCGGGCGTTGTCTGGTCATTAAAGGGTGGTATTGTAGGTATTGTAGGGAATTATATGAAAATAAAAGAAAAGCCTATCATTATGATACAACCACATTTTCAGGCAATGATTTCCAAAACTGATTTAAAATGTATTATTTCTTTTCGCATAGGGCATGCTATAAAGGCAGGTTTATTGATCGTTAAACACTGGAAGAGAAGACCAATTCATCTAAAAACTGCAGAAGAGCATCTATAAATGCTAGAGGGAGGAATCAAAAATGTCTGAACATCCTATTCAAGGTTTAATGAAGACAGCAATGGAAAATTTAAAAGAAATGGTTGATGTGAATACTATCGTTGGTGATCCTGTAGAGACGCCTGACGGTAGCGTAATTTTACCTGTTTCTAAAGTAGGTTTTGGCTTTGCTGCGGGTGGTAGCGAGTTTATCGTTGAAACGAAAGGTACCAATGGAACTGAAACTGAGCATCCATTTGGAGGAGGTAGTGGTGGTGGAGTGTCAATCACACCAATCGCTTTTCTAATTGTGAGTGCATCGGGTATCAAGATGGTTCATTTAGATGGTAACACTCATCTTTATGAAAAACTAATGGATTTTGCCCCACAGGTTGTAGATAAAATACAACAAATGGTGAGCGGAACTAATAATAATAATATAAAGACTACGACAACTACAAATAATACAAACCCTATGAATCAACAGTTTAATCAAACGGACAACAATCCTCCAATTTAATAAATAGAGGAAAAGGGCTTATGTAGAGACATTTGCCCTTTTTTTATGGGAATTATTAAGTTTGAACAGAGGTTTGTACCTGACAAAAAGGGGTAAGTAGAAACTGTAAAACTTTTTAAGTGTAAATAGTTGAAATCTTAACACTATACATATAGTATTTATTTTGTGATTAACACTTTTTACTAGGAGGAATTATAAAATGGCAAATGTAACATTTAAAGGAAACGCAATAACTCTATTAGGTAGCGAAGTAAAAGTAGGGGACACTGCACCTGATTTTACAGTATTAGCAAACGATTTATCTCCTGTAACTTTAGCAGATTCAAAAGGTCAAGTTCGTTTAATCAGTGTTGTTCCATCTGTTGATACAGGTGTGTGTGACGCTCAAACTAGACGCTTTAACGAAGAAGCTAGTAATTTAGGTGGAGCAAAAGTATTAACGGTGAGTGTAGATTTACCATTCGCTCAAAAACGTTGGTGCGGTGCTGCTGGTATCGAAAACGTTCAAACAGTTTCTGACCACCGTGAGCTTTCATTCGGTAAAGCATATGGAGTAGCAATTGAAGAGTTACGTTTACTTACACGTGCTGTATTCGTTATCGACTCAAATGATAAAGTAGCATACGTAGAGTACGTACCAGAAGCAACAGATCATCCAAACTACGAAGCAGCTATTGAAGCAGTTAAAGCAGCAAAATAATACTTTCAAAAAAAGCCTTTAGGGGCTTTTTTTCGTTAATGCTGAATTATGAGTTATGGATTATGAAACAATTTATAACTCATAACTCAGCATTCATAATTCTATCCCTACATTCATAATTTGCATTTCTCCTCTCCCTTCCACTATAATTATCTATTGCGTAAAGTTTTGAAAATGAGTGTAAGATGCTATTAGTTTTGTCTATAGTAGTAATAGATAGATTATAAGGTGAAGAACGGAGGAATTGGAATGGAAGGAAGAACAGATGTAGAAACGCTCTTTATGGCGTTAGATGATAGTGCGGAACTTTTAAAAGAGACGCTTAATATGACCTACTTAGAAGCGTTGGTTGAGGCAGGAGAAAATCTATTTCAAGGAACTGTACAGCAAGAAGTGGATGAATCAGTAAAAAGTGAGCTTTTGAAACGAATAGAAAGTGTAGATGTTCAAGCAATCGCTCCCGAAGGAATCCGTAAATCCTTTCAGCTTGCAATTTTAAAGGGGATGAAGGAAGGGACACAAGCGCATCATGCAATTACACCTGATGCAGTTGCCGTCTTTATGAGCTACTTAGTTAATAAACTAAAGGCGAATGACAAAGCTTTTAGTCTATTAGATCCAGCAGTGGGAACTGGGAATTTATTGGCTGCGATTTTAAACCAATCAAAATCAACCATTTCAAGCTATGGATTTGAAGTAGATGAAACACTTCTTAATTTGGCATTTGTCAGCTCGAACTTACAGGAGAAAGAAATTCAATTTTTCCATGAAGATAGTATTAAACCAATAAAATTGCCTACATTTGATGTTGTCGTATCAGATTTGCCAGTAGGCTATTATCCTAACGATGAAATTGCTAATGGTTATACTCTTAAGGCTGAGGAAGGGAAGTCTTTTACTCATCATTTACTCATTGAAAGGGCAATAGAGCAAACGAAAGAGGGAGGCTACTTACTCTTTCTGGTTCCTAACTTTCTTTTTGAAAGTGAACAGGCTGCCCAGTTACAAGCGTATGTAAAAACGAAAACGAATATATTAGGATTATTACAGTTACCATCTTCTATGTTTAAGTCACAAGAATTCGGGAAAAGTATCTTTCTTTTACAGAAAAAAGGTGAAGGTGTAACACAACCAAGGCAAGCGTTACTTGCAGAGCTACCATCTTTTTCTAAACAAGAAGCACTAACAGATATGATTCGTCAAATCGATAAATGGTTTAAAGAGGAGTTCGAACTATAATTATGAATTATGGGTTATGAATTATGAATTATGAATTGAAAACCTAATGCTTAATTAAAGTTGCTTTAACGTTCATGCTTTGCAATTAGCCATTAAAATAACTCTTAAGTAAATAATTTAAGATTGGTTATATTAAAGAAGGGTGTATGTTGAAGGTTTGTCAGAATAGATAGACTTCAATTAGAAATAAAAAAGTGTATTGAATACGCTTGATATTCCCTACTTCAGGTGCTTAAATAGGTAAGGTGATCATACGAATTTTACAATCATTGTTTACATAAAGGAGTATACGTAATATGTCAAAAATAATTGCGATTAATGCAGGTAGTTCTTCTCTTAAATTTCAGTTGCTTGAAATGCCAGCTGAGACAGTCTTAACGAAAGGGGTAGTAGAGCGTATTGGTTTAGGAGATGGTATCTTTTCAATTGAGGTAAATGGAAAAAAGAAAAAGGAAACATTTGATATTCCTGATCATGCTTTTGCAGTAAAAACATTACTTGAAAAGCTAACAAACGAAGGGATTATTGCTTCTCTTGATGAGATTGAAGGAATTGGTCATCGTGTAGTACATGGTGGAGAGAAATTCAATGATTCTGTATTGATTACAGATGACGTATTAACAGGGATTGAAGAGGTGTCAGAATTAGCGCCACTTCATAACCCAGCAAATATTGTAGGGATTAAAGCATTTAAAGACGTGCTACCTAACGTTCCAGCGGTAGCTGTTTTTGATACCGCATTTCACCAAACGATGCCGGAGCAATCATTTTTATATAGTCTTCCGTATGATTATTATACTGATTATGGAATACGTAAATATGGCTTCCATGGAACGAGCCACAAATACGTATCTGCTCGTGCAGCAAAGCTATTAGGACGTCCGGTTGAACAGCTTCGTTTGATTTCTTGTCATTTAGGAAACGGTGCAAGTATAGCTGCGATTGAAAATGGCAAATCAATTGATACATCAATGGGCTTTACACCTTTAGCAGGGGTAACAATGGGGACTCGTTCGGGAGATATTGATCCTGCGTTAATACCATATATCATGGAAAAAACAGGGAAAAGCGCATATGAGGTTATTGACATTTTAAACAAAGAAAGTGGATTACTAGGATTAACTGGATTTTCTAGTGATTTGCGTGATATTGAACTGGAAGCGGATTCTGGAAGTGAACGAGCAGAGGTTGCTTTAGAAGTTTTTGCTTCACGTATTCATAAATACATTGGTTCTTATGCTGCACGTATGTATGGTGTAGATGCAATTATTTTCACTGCAGGAATTGGTGAAAATAGTGATGTAATAAGAGAACGTGTTCTTCGTGGCCTTGAGTTTATGGGTGTTTATTGGGATCCATCATTAAACCAAGTACGTGGGAAGGAAGCATTTATAAATTATCCTCACTCACCAGTTAAAGTGATGATTATTCCAACAAATGAAGAAGTAATGATTGCCCGTGATACAGTGAGATTATCAAGCTAAAGAGGATATAGAGCGGTATAAACCTGATTTATGGAACGGTAAAATCCATAAGTCAGGTTTTTTTAAGTTTCCTTTATTATTTAGTTTGTATTGCATACAATGGTAGTATCAACTCTAACTGGGGGAATGGGAATGGCGAGTTTGTTAGAGAAAAAAGAAGGAGAGCGTATGGTTGACTTCTTTATTATTAAAGAAAGGGAAGTCAGTATTGCCTCAAATGGAAGTGAATATATCTCCTTTACGTTAGGGAAAGGTTCGGAAACTATAAGAGCTAGAATTTGGGATGTGTCAGCTGAGCAAAAGGAACTTTTTATGAAGCGTTCGGTCGTAAAAGTTGATGCAACAGTTACCATGTACCGAAATCAAAAACAATTGACGATTCAAAGAATTCGTCTTGCAACAGATGAAGATCCTATTCGTGTGCAAGACTTATTAATCTCTGGGAATATATCTCGTGAAGATTTATGGGTGGAGCTTCGAATGTGTATAGAGGAAATCCAATCTCCAGTGTTAAGTCGTATGATAAAGAGCATTTTAGCAAAAAAAGAAGTACGGGACTCGTTGACGACGATTCCAGCGGCGAAACAATACCATCATGCTTATTATGCCGGGTTACTGGAGCACATTGTTAGTTTGTGTCAAGGGTCATTGCAATTATTACCGTTTTATCCACATGTAGATAAAGACTGTGTTCTTGCTAGCTGTATCCTTCATGATATAGGGAAAACAAAAGCATTGTCAGATCCGATTGCTCCTGATTATACAACTGAAGGAGAACTAGTTGGCCATGTTGTGTTAGGGATAGAAATGGTAAATGAGGCAGCTTATGAAGCAGGAATTTCGACAAACAATGAAGAAGTAGTAGCAGTAAAGCATTGTATGCTATGTCATTATAGCGACAATGGAGAAGAGTTAGGGGGGACAGTTTTAGGAAAAACTGCTGAAGCAATTTTTTTCTCTCAACTTGACCAGCTTGATACAAAGATGAATGCGTTACTACAAGTCAAAGATAGTGCAGAGGACGGATGGAGCTATTCACCAATGCTGAAACGTAGAGTTTTTCTTAAAGAACAAAATCCTAAAGAGTAAATGAATTAAATGATGATAGAGGCTGTCTCCTAGAATCTTTTTTGAAAGTTTTTTAGTAGCCGGTCCTCTTCTGTTAATAAAAAGGGGAACTAGACATGGCACATAAAACGAAAGTACAAACGTATGAACTAGCGACTAGATTTGATAGCAACCAGTTTCCATTTGAAACAACTGCAGAAGTAGAAAAACTGACTGCAGAAATTATTGGGCAGGATAAAGCAGTTCGTGCAATGAATTTTGGTTTAAAGGTTAAACAAGAGGGATACCATCTTTTCTTAGTTGGACCAACGGGTACAGGGAAAACGACGTATGCTCATTCAAAGGTATTAGAACATGCAAAGGAATTAGAGACACCAAGTGATTGGGTGTACGTATATAATTTTCAAACTCCAGATAGACCGATAGCAATTCCTCTTCCTCCAGGTAAAGGGGTTATTTTTCAAAGACATATGGAACGTTTGTTAGAGGAAATTACTATAGAAATAGATAAAGCCTTAACTAGTAAGCAATATGAGTTTCAAAAAGCTGATTTAATCCAATTACATGGGGAAGAAGTAGATAAAAAGTGGGAATACTTAGAAGAGATAGCTTATAAAGAACGTTTCTTAATTGAAAAAAGTGAAACTGGTATTGCTGCAATTCCTTTAAACGACCGTGAAGAACCACATGATGATGAATCGTATCACAAATTAACTAAGGAAGAACAGCAAGAGATAATAGAGAAAACGCGAGAATTAAATAAAGAATTAAGTACGATTGTACGAGCTATTCAATCAGCAGAGAAGGTTTTGGATGAAAAGCTAGAAGAATTAGAGAAGTCATCCGTTTACGAAAATATTCATTTTCTTGTAAAGGAACTACAAGATGAGTACGCTTCCAATGAGAAGGTTGTAGCCTATTTAACAGAGGTTGAAAAAGATGTAATTGCCAGTAGAAATGATTTTCATGAGCAAGAGAAGGAAGAAGAGGATCTTATGTCTCTACTTTCTCCAAAGCAGGAAAAGAAGGACGAGCATAGATATCAAGTGAATGTATTTGTCAACCATAACAATACAGATGGAGCGCCTGTCGTTCATGAGAGTAACCCTACTTATGGAAATCTGTTTGGAAAGTTTGAATATAAAGGCTCATTTGGAACTGTGGTCACTAATTTTACATTAATGAAGCCAGGTGCTTTTCATATTTCAGCAGGTGGATATTGTATTATCCAAGCATCGGAGCTAGTTAGTAACCCATATTCATGGCTTGCACTGAAACGAATGATGAAAACTGGAGAATTACGAATAGAAAATCCATTAGAAGAAACAGGAGTTACAGCAACAAGTGGCCTAAAACCAGAACCGATTCCAGTCCAAACAAAACTAATTCTAATTGGAACGCATCAGCTATACCATATTTTATCCGAGTATGATGAAGACTTTGGAAAATATTTTAAAGTGAAAGTTGATTTTGATGTACAGATGGAGCGAAACGTGGAGCATTGCATGAAATATGCCTCATTCGTTGCCTCATACTGTGCAAATAATGATTTACGTCATTTTACTAGAGATGCACTTGCGAGAGTAATTGATTATAGTACAAGACTAGCAGAGGATCAAAGTAAACTATCAACTAGCTTTCATCATGTAACGGAGATATTAGTTGAGGCAAACTTCTGGGCAGATGAAGAAAATAGTCAGTTTGTCGAGAAGTCTCATGTACGTAAAGCGTTAAAAGAACGTTTTACTCGTAATAATTTAATTGAAGAAAAGATTAAAGAAATGATTGATGATGGCACAATCATGATTAAAACAGATGGGGAAGTTGTCGGTCAAATTAATGGCTTATCTGTTTTAAATACAGGTGGCTATTCATTTGGACAGCCCAATAAAATTACTGCAAGAACATATATAGGTCCGAAGGGAATAGTTAATATTGACCGAGAATCTTATTTAAGTGGCCCTATCCATGCAAAGGGCTTAATGATATTAACAGGCTTTATTCAAGGGGAGTTTGCTCAAGATGGACCTTTACCATTGTCTGCTAGTATTACGTTCGAGCAATCGTATGACATGATTGATGGGGATAGTGCTTCAAGTACTGAGTTATATGCAATATTATCTTCACTATCAAATATTCCAATTAAACAAGGGATTGCCGTAACAGGTTCTGTGAATCAGTGGGGAGAAATTCAACCAATTGGTGGAGTGAACGAAAAGATTGAAGGATTTTTCTATACATGTAAAGCTAGAGGATTTACAGGGGGCCAAGGTGTGATCATCCCAATTCAAAACAAGAAAAACCTAATGTTACGCAATGAGGTTATTGAAGCTATTGAAAAAGGACTGTTTACCATTTGGGCTGTAAGTACGATTAGTGAAGGAATTGAAATTCTTACTGGGATTACAGCTGGAGAGCGTGACCAATTAGGTAAGTTTGAAGAAGGGACTGTTTTTCATCGTGTTGAGAAACGATTACATACGATGATATCAACTTTTCGTAGAGGGAAGGTCATTGCTAAAGAGAAAGTATAGTGAGGTGATAGAAAGTGGCGTTGACTGAAAGAGAAGAAAAGCTATGGATTGAGATAGAAAGTTGGGAGCAACAGTTTTTTAACTATGAACCAACAGATTTTGAAATGACGTATCAAAAATGGCTTCAAACAGGCTTACTTCAGCTAGGAGAAAAGAAACAAGAAAAGCTACTAGATTTTGTTGATAATGTATTGTTTCACCTTCATGCATTGATCCAAAATTCTCGCTTTAATGAAGATTCTAGAAACCGTTTATTGTCACAAGCGAGAGTATTCAATGGGGAAATAACGGATATTCTGGATATGAAAAAACTTTCAATAGAGCAACTAAACTATATTGCATCTCAACAGATGGCAAAACAGAGGTTGTTTTCTTTTGGACAAGGTGGTTTATCTGGGATGGGAGGAGTTCTTTTACTCGGAATTGATCTTCCTGCAATGCTCGCAATAAATATGAGAGCGATACAGCAAATTGCGCTGACATACGGATATGATTTAAAACACCCCTCTGAAATGATGATTGCACTTAAAGTATTTCATGCATCATCATTACCTAAAGATTTACAGCATCAAGCTTGGAATCAATTATTTGATGATGTGGCAACAGAGCAAGAAGAGTGGTTCTATGGTGGAAGTGAGGAAGTTACAGATATATCATGGCTCCAACAACCGATTCGACAAATGCTTAAAGCACTTGGAATTGTCATGCTAAGAAAGAAGCTTATACAGGGAGTACCTCTAATTGGAATGGCTTTCGGTGCAACAATGAATTATCAATTTACAAGACAAGTTACTGAGGTAGCACATCATTTTTATCAGAAGAGATTTTTATTAGATAAAGCAAGTAATGGAATTATAAATTATGAGTGATGAGTTTTGAATTGAAATTAAGCATTCATAACCCATAATTCAGCATTAAAAAAAGGTCCTATGATTTCTTAAATAAAATCATAGGATCTTTTTTATTGGTGTACTTTAGCTGTTACTTCTTCACTTTTGCGATACCAAATCCATAGGTCATTAATGATCGATGCATGCTCGGCTATTTCACGATTTAATTCGCATGAGCGTTGGAAGTTATCTTCGTTGTATAGTTGTTCTTGTTTTCTATTAATTATCGTTTCTATATTGGAGATTCTTTCAGGTATTTGACCTCGAATTTGCTCCCATTGAAAAATAATCTTAGCTTGAGTATCAGTTTCTATGTCGTCCCATTCATTATGAAGAACGGGAATACTAATACCTAGGCGGTCGTTATATAAAAATTCAAAATTCACTTCTCACACCCCCACTCTATTATTGTACATGAAAGTGACAAATATTTGAACAGATTTGCACACTGGAAACAAAAATAAATGGCTTCATGATTCAATAGTTTTTGAGTTGCTATTTTTTTTGTAAAGTTATTAAGCTTTTTTGCATAGTATGTGGATGAATATTTCATTAAGTATAGAGGCAACACACAAATATTACGAAATTTAAGTATACTTTTTACAAGTAGACCCTCCTATTCAAATAAGCTATAACTTTGAATAGAGCAGTTGTTTTAAACATACTGGAAAGTATTTTTAAAAAATTTTTAATAGGGTATTGCCAAATAGTCAGATAGTTGATAAAGTATGAATATTAATTAGTTTAAAGTTAAATTTATGCACAAACTAAAGAGGAGCTATACCTCTTTTATATTTAATAGCAATGTATAAAAATTATTAATCTAGTATTTATATTCACTAGCCTATAGGAGGAATTATTAAAATGAGTAAGAAAAAAGTAGTGTTAGCGTATTCAGGTGGACTTGATACATCAGTAGCAATTAAATGGCTTGGGGACCAAGGTTGGGATGTAATCGCTGTTGGTCTAGATGTAGGAGAAGGTAAGGACTTAGACTTTATTAAACAAAAAGCATTAGATGTTGGCGCGATTGAATCTTATACAATTGATGCAAAGAAAGAATTTGCTGAAGAATTTGTTTTACCAGCATTACAAGCACATACATTATATGAGCAAAAGTATCCACTAGTATCTGCTTTATCTCGTCCGTTGATTTCAAAGAAGTTAGTAGAAATTGCTGAAGAAACGAATGCAGATGCTGTGGCACATGGTTGTACTGGTAAAGGAAATGACCAAGTTCGTTTTGAAGTAGCTATTCAATCATTAAATCCTGATTTAGAAGTATTAGCACCTGTTCGTGAGTGGGGCTGGTCTCGTGATGAGGAGATTGAGTACGCGAAGAAAAATAATATTCCAATTCCAATCGATTTAGACAATCCTTATTCAGTGGATGCTAACCTTTGGGGAAGAGCAAATGAGTGTGGAGTATTAGAAGATCCTTGGGCAACTCCTCCAGAAGGTGCATATGAAATGACAGTGGCACTTGAGGATGCACCAAATGAAGCTGAATATGTGGAAATCGGTTTTGAAAAAGGTGTTCCAGTTACATTAAATGGTAAAGCATATGAGTTACATGAGCTAATCTTAGAAATGAATAAAATGGCAGGTAAACACGGGATCGGACGTATTGATCATGTAGAAAACCGTCTTGTTGGAATCAAGTCTCGTGAAGTATATGAGTGTCCTGGTGCAATGACATTAATTAAAGCACATAAAGAGCTAGAAGATTTAACGTTAACGAAAGACGTTGCTCACTTTAAACCAGTAGTAAGTCAAAAGTTAGCTGAAATTATCTATAACGGATTATGGTTCTCTCCATTACAACCAGCATTACAAGCGTTCCTAAAAGAAACACAACAATCTGTAACAGGTGAAGTACGTGTAAAACTATTTAAAGGGCATGCTATTGTAGAAGGACGTAAATCAGAGTTTTCTTTATATGATGAAAAGCTAGCAACTTACACACCAGAAGATGAATTTGATCATGCTGCTGCTGTTGGCTTTATTAAGCTTTGGGGATTACCTACAAAAGTTCACAGCTTAGTTAACAAGAAGGGGGTAAAACTGTGACAAAGCTTTGGGGAGGTCGTTTTACAAAAACAGCCGAGGAGTGGGTCGATGAATTCGGCGCCTCCATCGGCTTTGACCAAAATCTAGTTGAAGAAGACATCGAGGGCAGTTTGGCACATGTGAAAATGCTAGGTAAGTGTGGAATTCTCCCTGTCGAAGATGTGAACAAAATCACTGAAGGGTTAAAAAAAATCCTAGAGAAAGCCCAAAAAGGTGAATTAGAATATTCCATTCAAAATGAGGATATTCATTTAAATGTTGAAAAGTTTCTTATTGATGAAGTTGGTCCTGTTGGCGGGAAACTACATACTGGAAGAAGTCGTAATGACCAAGTAGCAACTGATATGCACCTTTACTTACGCAACCAAGTGAAGGAAATCTTAAGTGAGATTAAAAACTTACAAAGAGCATTGGTATTGCAAGCGAAAGGACATGTTGAGACATTAATTCCAGGATATACGCATTTACAACGTGCACAGCCTGTATCATTTGCTCATCACTTATTAGCATATTTCTGGATGCTTGAGCGTGATTATGAACGATTAGAGGACGGGTTAAAGCGTGTGAATATTTCACCACTTGGTGCAGGTGCACTAGCTGGTACAACATTCCCAATTGACCGTCATTATAGTGCGGAACTATTAGGATTTGATGGAATTTATGAAAATAGCTTAGATGCTGTAAGCGACCGTGATTTTATTCTTGAATTTTTAAGCAGTTCTTCTATTGCGATGATGCACTTATCTCGTTTATGTGAAGAAATCATTCTTTGGTCATCACAGGAGTTCCGTTTTATTGAATTAGACGACGCATTTGCTACAGGAAGCAGTATTATGCCTCAAAAGAAAAATCCTGATATGGCTGAGTTAATCAGAGGAAAAACAGGCCGTGTATACGGAAATTTATTCTCGTTATTAACAACTTTAAAAGGTCTTCCTCTAGCGTATAACAAGGATATGCAAGAAGACAAGGAAGGTATGTTTGATACAGTAACGACGATTAAAGGATCTCTAAAAATCTTTACAGGTATGATTGAATCGATGACTGTAAATACAGACGTGATGGAGAAAGCGACACACTCTGATTTTTCAAATGCAACTGAACTAGCTGATTACTTAGCTAGCAAGGGAATGCCATTTAGAGATGCTCATGAAGTAGTAGGAAAATTAGTTCTTCAATGCATCCAGAAAGGTATCTTCTTATTAGATTTACCGTTTGCTGATTATAAAGTAGCGAGCGAACTATTTGAAGAGGATATTTTCGAAGTTCTTCAACCAAAAACAGTTGTAGCTAGAAGAAATAGCGCTGGTGGAACAGGGTTTGAACAGGTAAAGAAAGCATTAGTTTTAGCAGAAGAAAAGATTGAAAAGACATTGGCATAAAAGTAAAACACTGAAAAAAGGGAAAACTGAACTTTTTTCAGTGTTTTTTGTAATAAAATAAAAAGCTCAAGAAATCAACACTGCTGATTTCTTGAGCTAGAGCTTGTTTATATAAATTTAATTATTGACGTACAATTAATACGTCACATTTAGAGTTACGTACGATAGACTCAGATACACTTCCGATTAAAATACGTTCTACAGCATTTAAACCAGTAGCTCCAGTAATGATTAAATCGATTTCGTGTTTGTCTGCTAATTCTCTAGGAATTTTCACCTTTGGAGAGCCGTAATCAAGTACTGTTGTGATATTTGAAACACCTGCTTCTTCTGCATCTGTTTTGTATTGCTCAAGAAGTTCTTTACCATATTCTTCAGCGCGAGTTGCAACTGTACGGTCATATTGTTCTACAGTAGCAAATGCTCTTGTATCTAAAATATGCGCAATGACAAGTGTTGCATCTTCTTTCTTTGCTACATTAAATGCTTTTTTTAACGCTACTTTCGCTTCGTCAGAACCATCAACAGCAACTAGAATATTTTTGTAGTTTTTTTCCATTGTGTTTCACTCCCCCTAAGGTAATATGTTTGTATGTCTATAACGCTATTATAGCATGAATATTATGACAAAAATAAGTACTTGTCATACAATTTCATAAATTGTTAATAATAAGCTGGACTTACAAAATATATTAGGGGGACTTATGGTGAAAGAGCATAAACTTCACGGGACGATTTATGATGTTGAGGGAGAAATGATGGTCCATGAACAATTGATGGATTCTTATCGGGTTGGAGTCATTAGTGATAATAGAAATAATGAATCAAACGAAGTAGAAGAGAATTAAGCAAGGATAACGGGCACACAAAAACTTGTGTGCTTATTTTTTTACTATCATAGTGAATAATAGTAAGATCATAAACAAGAAAGAAATGAATGAATACATAAATTATTTCGCTATAGATAGGAGAATCGCTATGCGTCATGCCTTTATAACATCTGGAGCTAAAGGGTTGGGTCTTAAGGTTACTGATTACTTTTTAGAAAATGATTATACTGTGACAGTTAATTTTCGTAGCGACAAAAATGCTGTTGAGAGATTAAAGGAACGCTGGAGTAACAAAGTGGATAGAATTCACATTGTTCAAGGAGATATTACGAAGAAACAAGATATTGTAAGAATGGTGCAAGAAGCTTATGAACGCTTTGGAAGAATAGATATCCTTGTAAATAATGCAGGTCCATATATTTTTGAACGAAAAAAATTAATGGATTATACCGAGGATGAGTGGTACGAAATGATTGAAGGAAATTTAAGTGCCTGTTTTCATATGTTCAAGGAGGTAATTCCGATTATGCGGAAACAACGCTTTGGAAGAATTGTTACGTACGGCTTTCAAAGTGTGAATGATGCTCCAGGTTGGATTTATCGTTCTGCCTATGCAGCAGCAAAGGTTGGATTAGTATCACTAATGAAAACAGTTTCACTTGAAGAAGCTGAAAATGGAATAACAATTAATATGGTTTCTCCTGGTCACATTATGGGTGACATGAAGGAAACAACAATTGAAAAGTCTAGATTGATAAAAGATGAGAATACCCCTGTAGGTCGCTCAGGTACAGGTGAGGATATCGCAAGAACCGTTGCCTTCTTATGTGAGGATAACGCTGATATGATAACAGGTACAGTCATTGATGTCACAGGTGGAGTAAATGTTATCCACCGTTATAGATAAAATGTATATATTACCAATTTATGTGCACCTTATGAATATGAGGTGATACTATGAATAAAAAAGTGACTGGATTATTACTAGTATTTTTGTTAGCACAAGTAGCGGGTACATTTGTTTATGCAACTGAATTAATGAATAAATTTGCTGTTAGAATTCATATCGTTGA
Source organism: Bacillus sp. FJAT-45350 (assembly GCF_002335805.1). Lineage (NCBI taxonomy): Bacteria > Bacillati > Bacillota > Bacilli > Caryophanales > Bacillaceae > Bacillus > Bacillus sp. FJAT-45350. Next base: position 361,576 of record NZ_NISU01000002.1, read on the forward strand.
GAATGGAACGATATACGAATGGGAATTCGATAATCCTGATAAATATGAATTTGAAAAAGGGAATACAATTGTAAGAGGCAATGAAGCAAAAGAAAAAGTAGATGAAATCATCGCTTTGATTAAGCTTAAAGAAGATGCAAATGTTGAAGATATGGTTGAAAAGCTACTGGTCAAGTACCCCCAGCTAGAACGCTTTGATGCCAGACTCATGAATGGGGAAGGTAAGCTCTTTACATGGATTTGGGAAAAAGAAGAAAAAACGGATTAATGCTCTAATGATTGATATCATTGTGAATAGGGAAGGAATATAGTGATTAATGGTTAATGGGTAATGATTAATTTAGAATTGCGAATTGCAAATGGCGAATTGAAGGCTTTGATGTTCTAGCAAGGCTAGAACGAACTTTTGCTAATTGTCGCGGCTGATTTATCAGCCGCGCAATTAGCAATTAGCAATTAGCAATTAGCAATTAGCAATTAGCAATTAGCAAGGGGGTAGCTTTGTGCGTATTGGTGTACCAATGGAGATAAAGAATAATGAAAACCGAATTGCGATGACTCCTGCTGGGGTGTTATCGTTGGTGAAGCATGGTCATGAGGTTTTTATAGAGAAAGGCGCTGGATTAGGGTCGGGGTTTACAGATGAACAATATGTAGTTGCTGGTGCTAAGATTGTCGATTCTGCAGCTGAAGCTTGGTCAATGGAAATGGTCATGAAGGTTAAAGAGCCATTACCAGAAGAATATGATTACTTTCATGAAGGGCTAATCTTATTTACTTATTTACATTTAGCTCCAGAGCCTGCTTTAACGAAAGCGTTATTAGAAAAAAAAGTGGTAGGTATTGCTTATGAAACGGTTCAGTTGCCAAATCGTTCACTACCGTTATTAACTCCTATGAGTGAAGTAGCTGGAAGAATGTCTTCTCAAATTGGTGCTCAATTTTTAGAGAAGACTCGTGGGGGTAAAGGAATTCTTTTATCAGGTGTACCTGGTGTGAAAAGAGGGAAAGTATCTATTATCGGTGGTGGAGTTGTTGGTACTAATGCAGCTAAGATTGCCGTAGGGTTAGGTGCAGATGTGACAATTTTAGATTTAAGCCCAGAAAGGTTAAGACAGCTAGATGATATTTTTGGAACGGACATTAACACTCTTGTTTCCAATCCGTTAACGATAGCAGAAGCAGTGAAAGAATCAGATTTAGTCATAGGCGCCGTTCTTATTCCAGGGGCAAAGGCACCACGATTAGTAACAGAAGAGATGATTAAGAATATGCAGCCTGGTTCAGTACTTGTCGATGTTGCGATAGACCAAGGCGGTATATTTGAAACAACGGATAGAATTACAACTCATGATAACCCAACGTATGAGAAGCACGGAGTCCTTCATTATGCTGTGGCCAATATGCCTGGAGCTGTACCGAGGACGTCTACAATTGCTCTTACAAATGTAACAATTCCATATGCATTGCAAATTGCAGATAAAGGTTACATCCGTGCATGTCAGGAAAATCACGCATTACTAATGGGTCTTAATACGTTAAAAGGAAAGTTAGTTTATCAAGCGGTTGCTGAGGCACAAGGACTTCCATATGAAAGTGTAGAATCAGTACTCTAATTCAAAGCGACACAAAGGTGGCTATTCAACTGCTGTATATAGTAGTTGAAGCAATGCCCTTTGTGTCTTTTTCTTTAGTAAATTCGTTTATAGAAGTTGTTCAAAAAGGTAAAACTGACCTTTTTGAACAACCTCTTATAAAATTTTCATAAAGGTGAAACCTAAATGAATGTCATTCGTACATAAGTAGTAGAATGACTAATGGAGGCGATTGATATGTTTGCTTTTTTTAAACGAGTAAGTACTGTTATGAGCTCAGAGTTAAATGCATTACTTAATAAAGCAGAGGACCCAGTGAAGATGCTAGACCAATTGCTACGAGATATGGAAAAAGACTTACAGGAGGCAGAAACAACGGTTTCAAGACAAATGGCTACATGTAAAATGTTTGAGAAAAAAGTGGATGATGCTCTTCGATTAGTAGAAAAACGAGAAAAACAAGCGTTAGAAGCTATTGAAGTAGATAATGAGGATCTTGCTCGTCGGTTATTAGAAGATAAACAAAAGCAACAAAAAAATTATTATGAGTTAAAGGATTCTTATGAGATAGCAAAAGCAGATGTAGATAGTCTAAAGGAAAAGCTTAAGGAAATGAAAGAAGAATATCATTCCATGAAGCTAAAGAAGGATTCACTAAAAGTCCGTGCAGAATCTGCAAAAATGAAATCTAAGTTAAATCGTTCAATCTCTTCAATTGGAAGCGATGAAGCAAAGCAGAGCTTCGAACGTATTGAAGAAAAAGTGCTGCAGTATGAAGCAGAAGCCGAAACAACAAGTGGAGATTTTGACAGGGTATCTACTACCTCATTAGATGATGAAGTTGCAGCGTTAAAAGGAAACAATGAACTAGAATCTGAGCTAATGGCTCTAAAGAAAAAGGTTGGAAAAGAATAATGGTGGCAGCCGCTCTGAATTGTATAAATTCAGGGTGGCTTTTTTGTTATGGTTATTATAAAAGCATTAAACGGCGCTGCAAAATCTAAAATAGACGACTCAATAAGCACAAAAAAAGTGAATACTCTTCCAGAGTTCTCGTACTGATAAGCCCTTTTTCTTATATAATAAAGAGTGAGATGGTATGTTAGAAAGATAATAGGAGGTAGAGGAGGAAAGAATGAAGAGATTACTTGAATATATTACCTTAACAATTGGTTCCATTATTGTTGCTGCCGGATTGGAATTAATTCTGGCTCCTAATGGCCTAGTTGATGGGGGCGTTACAGCTATTGCTATTATGGCTAACGCTGTTGGAGGGTTTCCGATCTGGGTTGTTTACATATGTCTCAACTTACCTACTCTTTTGTTTTCTGCAAAATTAATGGGAAGGCGCTTTGTCATTCGAACGATATATGCGAATATTGTGACAACATTTGCCCTTATTTGGTTGGCACCGATGTCAGCAATCACCTCCTCTGAAGTCTTAATTGTGTTATACGGTGGATTGTTACTTGGTGCAGGTATAGGTTTAGTAGTGAAAGCGGGTGGAGCGGTTGATGGTACAGAAATGATTGCAATATGGGCACAAAAAAGATTCCATATTTCAATAAGTACATTTTTACTTTCAATTAATGCAATAATTCTTCTCGGAGCAGCATTTGTATTTACATTAGAACAGGCGATGTTTTCAATCGCAGTCTTTTATATCGTATCAAAAATGATTGACTTTGTACTAGATGGTTTGAATCAAGGAAAATCGGTAATGATTATTTCTGATAGTCCCCATCAGGTTGGAGAAAATTTACTTAAAGAATTAGATGTACAAATTACGTATTTATATGGTCAAGGTGGGTATACAGGTGATGAGAGGTTAATTATCTACTGTATTACAAATCGCTTTATGTATCCTAAATTAAAAGAAGTAGTTCTCACGATTGACCCTGGAGCAGTATTAGAAGCATCGTACGTAACAGAAACGGCAGGAATAAAAAAGAATCATATTTTTTCATCAGGGAGACAACAAAAGAAGGAAAAGTAGTTAGTAATCTAGTATTGAACTAATAGAATCTGATAAAGGAGTGGAGATTTATGAAAGTATCATATCATGGACATTCAGTTGTTTTGATTGAAGTGAATGACAAAAAAATTATAATTGACCCTTTTATTACAGGTAATGGAGAAACAGATTTAAAGGCTGATGACCTGTCTGTAGATGTTATTTTACTAACTCATGGACATAATGATCATGTTGGGGATACGGTAGATTTAGCGAAACGTAATGATGCATTAGTCGTTGCACCATTTGAACTAGCTACCTACCTAGGTTGGCAAGGTGTTACTGCCCATCCAATGCATATTGGTGGAGCGCATGAGTTTGATTTCGGAAAGGTCAAACTGACACAAGCCTTTCATGGATCAGCTTATGTGGTTGAGGAAGAAAAACAAATTATCTATACGGGAATGCCAAGTGGGATTTTATTTAGTGCAGAAGGAAAGACGATTTTTCATGCGGGAGACACGGCGCTTTTCTCTGATATGAAATTAATTGGTGAGAGAAATGAAATCGACATAGCGTTTCTTCCGATTGGTGACAACTTTACAATGGGGCCAGAAGATGCAAGTCTAGCAGCAAATTGGCTTCAAGCGAAAACTGTTGTACCAATCCACTATAATACTTTTCCTGTAATTGAACAGGATCCAGAGTCTTTCGTTAAGTTACTAGCAGAAGGTCAAGGTAAAGTTATTGCTGTAGGGCAATCGATTGAGCTATAAATGTTCTAAAAAAGAAGTGAGATTTGTTTGCTGACAAATCTTACTTCTTTTTTTATGTACAAGGCATAAGATATGGTAGGACAACTTTATTACTTTAGAAATATACGATGGTCAGAAAGGAGAAACAAGATGAAGCAACGATTAGTACTCTGTCTATTGTTTACGTTAGCAATGTTGTATCTTGCTATTCCTCATTTACCGTTTGGAGCAGATGGACTTGCAGGGATTTTTGCAATTTCTTGGGCGGTATTTGCACTTATTGTGTTAGGTGGGAATTTATCAGGGCTGTTATACTCAAAGAAATTAGTCCAAGGGGAAAGTGCTGAGAAGGATAGAAAAGAGTTAAACCCTCGTAAAATCAAGAGATATAGTAGGTAGCCTTGATGTACTGTTCTTTCAACTGTATAATATATTATAATACAGAGCTTTCAATCCTGATAAATACAGTTGAAAGAACGAAAGTGTGGTGGATATCATGGCAACGAAACACGAGCAAATTCTTCAATACATTAATAATTTAGAAATTGGCGAAAAAATCTCTGTTCGTCAAATCGCAAAGGCCTTAAATGTAAGTGAAGGAACAGCGTATCGTGCAATAAAGGAAGCGGAAAACCAAGGCTTTGTTAGTACAATTGAAAGAGTCGGAACAATACGGATTGAAAAGAAGCAAAAGGATAATATAGAGAAGCTAACATTTGCTGAAGTTATCAATATAATAGATGGAACGGTTCTAGGTGGAAGACAAGGATTATATAAGACGCTAAACAGGTTTGTTATCGGTGCAATGAAGTTAGATGCAATGATGCGTTATGTAGAAGCTGGGAACCTTTTAATTGTTGGAAACCGTTATCAAGTACATAAGCTAGCTCTTGAAGCAGGAGCCGCGGTATTAATTACAGGTGGATTTGATACAAGTGATGAAGTAATCAAGCTCGCTGATGAGTTAGAATTACCGATTATCTCAACTAGTTATGATACGTTTACAGTAGCAACAATGATTAATCGGGCAATTTATGACCAGTTGATCAAAAAAGAAATAGTGTTAGTCGATGATGTGCTTATCCCATTACAGGATACGTATTATTTAACAACATCAAACCTAATAGAAAAATGGCATGAGCTTAATGCAAGAACAGGGCACAGTCGTTATCCGGTTATCGATGATAGCTTACGAATTCAAGGGATGGTTGCAGCGAAAGATGTTATGGGAGTCAATCCCCAAACTCCAATCGAAAAAGTAATGACGAAAAATCCAATTACCGTTAATGAGCGGACATCAGTTGCTTCTGTAGCTCATGTTATGGTGTGGGAAGGTATCGAGCTTACGCCTGTAATTGATAATAATAGAAAGCTCCTAGGTGTAATCAGTCGTCAGGACGTATTGAAAGCATTACAAATGATTCAACGTCAGCCGCATGTAGGGGAGACGATAGATGATATTGTAACAAGTCGTTTTGTGGACAAGTCTACTACCGATCCAATCTATCAATGTGAGGTAACACCACAAATGACAAATCATTTAGGGACAATCTCATATGGTGTAATTACAACGATAGTGACTGAGGCGGGAAGTAGAGTTCTTCGTAAGTATAAAAAGGGTGACTTAGTGGTAGAGAATATAACAGTATATTTTATAAAGCCTGTTCAAATTGAAAGTATGATTGATATTTATCCAAAAGTTCTAGAAATAGGACGAAAGCATGGAAAGATTGATGTAGAAATCTACCATGATGGTGAGATAGTAGGGAAAGCATTAATGATGGCACAATTGCTTGATAGATAGTTATACAAAAAGAGATGTCCCAAAAGGGTATTTTATACCCTTTTGGGACATCTCCTTACTATTACATATTAACGATTTTGACTTGCTTCATCTAGTACTTGAGGTAGGAAGTGTTTATAATTTCTATATCCTAAGAATGTATTAGTTGCACCAAGTAATGTGAATATAATCCCGATTGTAATATCAATATTACTGCGAGGAAAGAGTAATAGATTTAGACCAAAGAAAGCTAAGAAAGCACCTAAAGACATGTTTGCTTTTGATTGGATCCAATTCTTTTCTACTGGTGACTTTGTACGCCAAAACTTCACTTTAAAATAAATAAAGAAAGCAAGAGCTATAACAATTAGAATAACAAATGATTGTGCCAATGAAATTCCTCCTAGTATTACGAGTTAAGAGGTTGCTATATATACAACCTTTTTTATTGTACAGTTTCTTTATTGGAAAAGCTAGTATAGGCAGAAGGCAAAATTGTTATGAAAAGGAGATTGACAATGCTTCATGAAATAATTGAGAAAATAGAGAAGTATGAAAAAATTATAATTCATCGACATGAACGGCCTGATCCAGATGCACTTGGCTCTCAAGGAGGGTTAGCTGAAATCATTCAATACAATTATCCTTCTAAAACGGTCTACGTTGTTGGGGAGGAAGAGCCCTCATTACTCTATTTAAATCAAATGGATACAATAGAGGATAAAGAATTTGAAGGTGCCCTTATCATTGTCAGTGACACAGCAAATACTGAGCGAGTTAGTGACCAACGTTACAGTAAGGGAGCCTTCCTTATTAAGGTTGACCATCATCCGAATGAGGAGCCTTATGGCGATATTGTATGGGTCGATACGACATTTAGTAGCGCGAGTGAAATGATCATTGAATTATACAAAGCAGGTCAAGAAAAAGGCTGGAAGTTGAATGAGAAAGCGGCCTTCCTTTTGTATGCAGGGATTGTAGGAGATACAGGACGGTTTCGCTTTCCAAACACTACAGGACAAACCCATCGTTATGTAAGTGAGCTTGTTGATATGGGAATTGACCAATCGGCTTTCTATACTGAGCTTTATAAGCGTGATTTAAAAATGAAGAGACTTGAAGGCTACGTATTACAGAACTTTGAAGTGGTAGGTGGAATAATAGGTGTAATGAACCTATCAAAAGAAAAATTAGCTGAATTTAATGTATCAACAAGTGAATCATCACAATTAGTAGGTTGTTTTTCTGACGTAGAAGGCTTAAAAGCATGGGTATTCTTTGTAGAGGACGAGGATGGAGAAATTCGTGTTCGCCTCCGCTCTAAAGGCCCTGTTATTAATAAAATTGCTCAAAAGTATCATGGTGGTGGACACCCAATGGCGTCGGGTGCAAAGGCATTTTCTTGGGAGGAAACGAAGGACATTATTGCCGATTTACGTAGAGTATGTAAGGAATAACATGAGTGAATGGTAAAACAGCAAGGAGTTATTTGATGATAATCCTTGCTGTTTTTTATATTAGCCTTTTTTATTTACAGGAATGAACCAAGATCCAACTTCGATTTTATCTTCAGTAAATTCTACTTTGTCTTGTTCGAGTAATAATCTAATTTTATTAATCACTTCAGAAGATTCAGCATAAGAAGAATATCCGGCTTTAATATTTTCTACTTTTTCTAGAGCAGTTTTATCATCTTTTACGTTGTCCATTTTTATCACTTCCTTAAATGAGCTATGATAATTTTATTATACCGAAATATTTCATTCTAATCTATTTATCTTTAGATTTGTGGAGGAGGACAGACGTTTATTGTTTAGTTAACAAATTCTATTTTCATATGAAGTTCGATTGTTGTGTACAAGGAGACGTATACAGTTTTTAATTGAAATCTACTTTCACCGATTGTAAACATTTTGTTTTCAATCGTCCGTATCATTAAATCTTTCGTTCGTGATACGGTTTCAATGTCTTTCCCTTTTAGGAATTCTAATTCACTTAATGCATTTTGCTTTAGCTCATATAAGGTTAATTCATTTAATTTTAATTTTTCTTCATTAGTGAATTGAATTTCGATATCTTGAATAGTTAGCTTTTTTTGGTTTTCTTCATTCAACTTTTCTTGATCGCTTCGTAGAATTTTGATTGTTTTTTTCTGGTCATCAATCGTTAATTGCTGCTTCTTAATTTCAATGACAAGTCGTTCATGAATTGTGCCAAAATTGTATATGAAAAATCCCCACCCAATGAGCATCCCGATAATAACGCCTGCAAAGAATCGTTGCCATCCAGGGCGCTTATAGTATTCTGGTATTCTCATGGTCCTAGATGCTCCTGAGTTAACCATTGGACAATGGTCGTGCCAGAATGTGCTCCACATAACGCCGCGAAAATCATAAATAATGTCTTGAAAATATCATCATGTGTACCGTAAAATAACCCACGTTCTAAACTTGTTATTGCATCAAATGTCCCACCTATTGCAGCGACGAGGGCCCAAATTTTTAGGCTGCCTGCTAAGTCATACATTGTCTTCAGTGGGGGATTACCAATAAGAAAAGCACCAATACCACCAATGACAGCTCCACCAATAATAACGCCAAATGCGACAAAAAAGTCCATTATTAATGTAGCAAGAAAATCTCGACTCATATTTTTCCTCCTATCACTAGTCAAACTTCATCTTCCATATAAAATGTTCAATTTACTGTTGGCTATCTGTTATTCCTCATAGAAAGTCTCCCGTTTTATAACTTACACAATAAAAAAACTCTTATATAATATATAGATTAAAAAGCTGGACAATATGCTTGTTTTTCTAGACAGGCAGTTACATACTAGAACTATTATAAAAAGTGATTCGTGTATAGAGTTAGAAAAGATGAGTACGGAAAGGATGGTTACCGATGGGGTTTGTTCATTTGCATGTACATAGTGAATATAGCTTATTGACAGGGACATGTCGTATTGAGGAATTGGTCAAAACAGCAAGAAACAATGGCTATACCTCTCTTGCTATTACGGATTTACATACAGTCTATGGATTAATTCCTTTTTATAAGGCGTGCAAAAGGGAAGGGATCCATCCTGTCCTTGGAGTTGAGCTTACAATTCTGCCAAATGACGAAAAAGCTAAACCAACAACGTTGCTGTTTTATGCGAAAACTAACAAAGGCTATCGTCAATTATTGAAGCTATCGTCCATTTCTCAACTTAGTAAAAACAGAATAAAAGGCTTACATAGTCGTAATATTATAGAGTACTCCGAAGACCTTCTAGTGGTTTCCCCATATGCTAGTGGAGAAGTACAACAGTTTCTAAGAGAACAAAACCTTCAAAAGGCAGTAGAACGAATCAACCAATACAAGGGTCTCCTAGGTGATGAAAATTTTTACTTAGAAATACAGAATCATGGTGCAGGTGAGGATAAAGAATTAAATAAGCTCATCTATCAGATAGCGGCTGAAACAAACTGCCAAGTTGTAGCAAGTAATCATGTTCATTTTGTATCGAAGGATGATGTCGATGCTTACCAAGTTGTTAACGCGATTAGTGAGGGGAAATTAATAAAAAGCGGTGAGTATCACGAGGAAAAAGAGTTTTATTTAAAAACAGAACAAGAGATGAACGCTCTGTTTGAAAACTATCCTGATGCGATAACAAATAGTGAAATGATTGCTGAAGCATGCCAAGTTAACTTATCATTTGGACAAACTTATATGCCAAAATATCCTACTCCAGAGGGAATAAGTAGTGAAGACTATTTAGCGCAATTGTGTGAGAAAGGAATTTCAGACAAATATAATGAAATATCTCCTCAAATACAGGAACGACTAACGTATGAGCTATCAATTATTTCAAAGATGACATATAGTGACTATTTCTTAATTGTGTGGGACTTTATGAAATATGCTCATAGCCAAGGAATGATAACAGGTCCAGGACGGGGTTCGGCGGCAGGTTCTTTAGTTGCATATGCTTTAAATATTACAAATGTAGACCCACTTAAGCATGACCTTTTATTTGAACGGTTCTTAAACCCTGAGCGTATATCAATGCCGGATATAGATATAGACTTCCCTGATATTCGAAGGGATGAAGTGATTCAATATGTGCAAGGAAAATATGGAAGAAATCATGTTGCGCAAATTATTACGTTTGGTACGTTAGCAGCGAAAGCCTCTTTACGAGATGTAGGGAGGGTGTTAGATATAGATACACAAATCGTTGATAAAGTATCGAAGCTCATTCCTAGCACCCCTGGAATCACTTTAAAGCGTGCATATAAAGAAGTAACAAGATTACAGGAGGTTTTACAGCAATCTGAGGAAGCGAGATCTCTTTTTTATTATGCTTCAAAAGTGGAAGGGCTCCCAAGGCATGCGTCAACACATGCTGCTGGTGTAGTAATTAGTGACGAGCCTCTCATCAATTATGTAGGCTTACAAGAAGGACAAGGGGACATTTTACTTACTCAATATTCAATGGATATTCTTGAAGAAGTAGGATTATTAAAAATGGACTTTCTTGGCTTGCGTAACTTAACTCTTTTAGAAGAAATCGTTCATTTGATTAAGTTAGATAAACAGGAAGTTATTAATCTACATCAAATTCCTTTTAATGATAAAGCTACGTTTAACATGTTAAGTGCTGGAGAAACAACAGGGATTTTTCAATTAGAATCTGCTGGTATGAAAAAGGTTTTACAAAATTTAAAGCCTACAGCCTTTGAAGATATTGTAGCGGTTAATGCATTATACCGACCAGGGCCAATGGAAAATATACCTACCTACATCGAAGGAAAGCACGGTAAACGAACAATCCATTATCCGCATCGAGATTTAGAGTCAATCCTTAAACCGACATATGGTGTTATCGTCTATCAGGAGCAAATTATGCAAATTGCTTCTAAAATGGCTGGTTTTTCTTTAGGTGAAGCTGACCTGCTAAGACGAGCGGTAAGTAAAAAAAAGCGAGATGTATTAGAGAAAGAAAGGCAACATTTTGTGAACGGTGCAACCGAAAAAGGCTATGAAGAGAGTGTGGCTGAAGCGGTATATAATTTAATTGTACGTTTTGCTGATTATGGCTTTAATAAGAGTCATGCAGTAGCGTACAGTATTATCTCCTACCAACTCGCTTATTTAAAAGCAAATTTCCCGTCTGCTTTTTATGCGGCTCTATTATCAAGTGCAGTTTTTCATCAGCAAAAATTAATGCAATACATGACTGAAGCAAAAAAACAGCATATTGAAATACTTCCTCCAAGTATTAATCAAAGTTATTACGGATTTACAATGGACAAGGGAAGAGTTCGTTTTGGTCTGTCAGTTATTCGCCATGTAGGCTCCAAGGCTGCGGAAGAAATTATCTCAAAGAGAATGTCAACTCCATATGAAGATATATTTGATTTTTGTGCAAGAGTTGACGGAAGTCTTGTGACGAGACGAGGGATAGAAGCACTAATTATTTCAGGCTGTTTCGACGAATTTGGAGCTCATCGTGCACAATTATTAGCTAGTTTGGATGATGCACTTGAATTTGCGGAGAAAATGAATCAGTCTCAAACAGAAGAGCAGCTTTTTTCGTTACAGGTTGAAAAGCCTGACTATATAGATGTACCTCCCTTTGAAAACCAGGAACTATTATCGTTTGAAAAAGATATGCTAGGTTTCTATTTGTCAGGTCACCCAGCATCAACATATAAAAAAAAGCTGAATTTAAATGGTGGACAATTGATTAGTGAAGTGGAAGAAAAGGGGCGGTCAACAAGAATAGGTGGACTAGTTACGTCAATAAGAAAAATAAAGACAAAAAAAGGGGACGAAATGGCATTTGCAACAGTCAGCGATGAAAGCGGTGAAATGCCCCTTGTTATGTTTCCGAATGTATGGAAGAGATCCTACTCACAATTTAGAGAGGGAAGCTTAGTCTTTATTGAGGGGAAGCTTGACCAAAATGGACAGCAATCCTCTTTTGTAGTGGAGAAAGTAGCTGATTTAAAAAGCCTGACAATAAAACAAAGTAAAGTAAAAACTTATCTTAAAATAGAACAAAAGCATGAAGAGCAAGGAACGCTTTTACGAGTGAAAGAAGTACTACAAAAGTACCCAGGCGATGACGAGGTAATTCTATACTACGAAACGAAACAGCAAACAGTTCGTCTCTCTTCGAATTTCTCCATTACTAGTTGTGAAGAATGTATTTTAGAGCTTAAGGACATATTAGGTAAAAAAAATGTTGTGAACAAAATAATTTAAATATGTAAATCAATTTAATGTCTGTTATAATAGGGACACCTTTAAGTGGTCAGACCAATTTGTCGTCTGTAAGACTTGGAATGGAAAGAGAAGGAGAGTGAAGGAAATTGTCAACATTGAGAGAAGAAGCGTTACATATGCACCGAGTGAATAAAGGGAAACTAGAATCGAAATCTAAAGTACAGGTTCGTAATGGCAAAGACTTAAGCTTAGCCTATTCTCCCGGAGTAGCGGAACCTTGTAAAGAAATATTCGATAATGTTGAAGATGTTTATGAATATACAATGAAAGGGAACATGGTTGCTGTTGTAACAGATGGTACAGCTGTATTAGGTTTAGGAAACATCGGTCCTGAAGCGGCACTCCCAGTTATGGAAGGGAAGGCAGTACTATTTAAATCATTTGCAGGTGTAGATGCGTTCCCAATCTGTTTAAATACAAATGATGTAGATAAAATTGTTGAGACAGTTAAGCTACTTGAACCTACATTTGGTGGCGTTAATTTAGAAGATATTGCAGCGCCTAACTGCTTCGTAATAGAAGAAAGACTAAAGAAAGAAACAAATATCCCAATTTTTCATGACGACCAGCATGGTACAGCGATTGTTACACTTGCAGGATTAATTAATGCACTTAAGATTTCAGGAAAGTCACTTTCTGAAATTAAAGTAGTTGCTAATGGTGCAGGAGCAGCTGGTATTGCAATTATCAAGTTGTTACATCGTATGGGTGTACGTGATATTATCATGTGTGATTCTAAGGGTGCTATTTTCGAAGGACGTTCTTACGGAATGAATGATGTGAAAGCTGACGTGGCTACGTACACGAACCCTAAGCGCAAAGAAGGTTCATTAGCTGATGTTATCGTTGATACAGATGTATTTATCGGTGTATCTGTAGCTGGAGCGTTATCAAAAGAAATGGTTGAAACTATGAATGACAAACCAGTTATATTTGCTATGGCGAACCCTGATCCAGAAATAATGCCTGATGATGCGAAAGCAGCTGGCGCCCAGGTGATTGGAACAGGTCGCTCTGATTTCCCTAACCAAGTTAATAATGTGTTAGCGTTCCCTGGTATTTTCCGTGGTGCTCTAGACGTACGTGCGACTCATATTAACGAAGAGATGAAGGTAGCTGCTGTTTATGCAATTGCGAGCTTAGTATCTGATGATGAATTAAATGCTGATTATGTAATCCCAGCACCATTTGACTCTAGAGTAGCACCAGCTGTAGCAGCTGCAGTAGCAAAGGCTGCTATGGAAACTGGAGTGGCAAGAAGAAATGTAGATCCAGAAGAAGTGGCTGAAAAAACAAGAAGGTTGGCAATTATTGAGTAATAAAGTACAGCTGGAACATGAGGAGAGAAGGTGACGTACCTTATGTCAGAAAAGCCGTCTAAAATGTATATTGAAATTGTCAAAGAGATACGGTATATCATTCAAGCTGATAATTTAAAAAGTGGAGACAAGCTCCCATCTGAACGCGAACTTAGTGAACGCCTTCAGGTGGGGCGTTCTTCTGTTCGAGAAGCTCTTCGTGCGTTAGAGCTTCTCGATTTAATTGAAACTAGACGTGGTGAAGGTACTTTTATTCAAAAAGCCGGGAGTCATCGCTTAGTTGAAGTCATCCTTGGATTTATTTTAAATGATGATGGTGCAAGGCAAGATTTAACTGAAACTAGATGGATAGTGGAAGTAGAAGCATTAAAGCTAGCTAGTGAGCGTATTACTAGTGAACAACTGAATAAGCTAGAAGGATTAATAGAACGGTCAAAAAAAGAGTGGAGCCATGGAGATTTTCCTGTCGAAGAAGACTATTTATTCCATAAAACAATTGTAGAAGCTTGTCAAAATCGCCTACTATTAAATATATGGGTTCCACTAGTAGCGTATAACAAGGTGGCAATCAAAGAGTCGTTAGCTAGAGAAGGGCGCCCGCTAGAGTCAATTGCAGAGCATGAAGAAATATATATGGGGCTAGTAGAAAGAGATGTTCAAAGAGCAGTCTCAGCCCTTCGTAAACACTTAGAAAATAGTCGATTTTAATCGATTTTTCTTATACGATGCTATTCCCCAGTTTATTGATACTAGCAACTGTAATATGATATGATAGGATAAATTTTGATAGAAATAATATGAGGAACTCATCTTAAGGTTAAAGAGGTGTGATTGTGTTAAGAAACTTTTTTCCGAAAAAGAAAAAATATGCAACGATACCTTCTGAGCGTGCAAAGCAGGAGGTACCAGAAGGTCTAATGACCAAATGTCCTTCATGCCGAACTATTATGTATACAAAAGAATTAAAAAAGAACTTGATGGTCTGTGCATCATGTGGACATCATCACAGGATGACTGCATTTGAACGGATTGACAGTCTATTAGATGAAGGAACATTCGTAGAATATGATCATGACATGATCGGAGCTGACCCGTTAGGTTTCCCGACTTACATGGAGAAGCTAGAAGCTGATCGTAAGAAGTCTAACCTTAACGAAGCTGTCGTAACAGGAGAAGGTTTCATCAATGGCTTATCTACTGTTATTGGTATTATGGATTCTAGGTTCCGTATGGGCAGTATGGGTTCAGTAGTTGGTGAAAAAATTACTAGAGCAATTGAGCGAGCAATTGAACAGAAAAAGCCATTTATCTTGTTTTCTGCTTCTGGTGGAGCTAGGATGCAAGAGGGTGTATTAAGCTTAATGCAAATGGCAAAAACGAGTGCAGCATTGAAAAAGCTTAGTAACCAAGGTGGTCTCTTTATTTCAATTATGACTCATCCAACGACTGGTGGAGTATCAGCTAGTTTCGCATCATTAGGAGATTATAATTTTGCTGAACCAAAAGCTCTTATTGGATTTGCTGGACGTCGAATTATTGAGCAGACAATTCGCGAGGAGCTCCCAGAAGACTTTCAGACTGCAGAATTTCTTCTTAAACATGGTCAATTAGATAGAGTTATAAATCGTTTAGAAATGAAAGACGAGTTAACAACAATATTAGATATACACCAAAGCTAAACATGGTTGGAGGTGAATTCAATGGCAGACTTAAGTTTTGAGAAACCGATTATTGAATTACGTAACAAGATTGCTGAACTAAAGGCATTTACAGAAGAAAAAGATATTGACCTTTCTGATGAGATTGTGAAGTTAGAAACAAGACTTCATCAACTAGAATCAGATATTTATGGAAACCTACAGCCTTGGGAACGAGTGCAAATTGCTAGACATACGAATAGACCTACAACTCTTGATTACATAGAGCATCTATTTACAGACTTTCTTGAAATGCATGGAGACCGTTTATATGGTGATGACGAAGCAATCGTTGGTGGAATAGCAAAATATAAAGGGAAACCAGTTACTGTAATTGGTCACCAAAGAGGAAAAGATACGAAAGAAAATATTCGTCGTAACTTCGGAATGCCTCATCCAGAAGGGTACCGTAAGGCATTACGTTTAATGTATCAGGCGGAGAAGTTCAATCGTCCAATTATTTGTTTTATTGATACTAAGGGTGCCTTCCCAGGTAAAGCAGCGGAGGAACGTGGACAAAGTGAAGCAATTGCTCGTAATTTACTCGAGATGGCTGGTCTTACTGTTCCTGTAGTTTGTATTGTAATTGGAGAAGGTGGAAGCGGTGGTGCACTTGCTCTTGGTGTCGGAAATCATATTCATATGCTTGAAAACTCTACATACTCTGTTATTTCTCCTGAAGGGGCTGCAGCTTTGTTGTGGAAGGATGCAAGTCTAGCGCAACGTGCGGCTGAAACGATGAAAATTACAGCGCCAGATTTGAAGGAATTAGGCATTATTGATGAGATCATTCCAGAAGTAAAGGGTGGAGCACATCGAGATGTATTGGAACAAGCCAATGCTATTGATGAAGCGATAACTAATTCGTTAAAAAAACTTTCTGATATGTCTGAGGAAGAGTTAGTTGAACAGCGATATGAAAAATACAAAAGTATAGGCCAATATTCGTTTGTAAACGATTCCATTGGAGTCAATTAACAAAAGTGCTTTCTTTTAATTAAGGAAGCACTTTTTCTCTCGCTTTAGAATATTTTTTATCGGGAATCTAACAATAAGTAAGAGTATTCTTCATTAAATATGAATTGGTACTAAATATTGTTTTCATGCTTATAAAGTGGTACTTTGAATAATACATAATCATTAGAGGAGGACTTATTTATGAAGCGTATAGGCGTTTTAACGAGTGGTGGAGATTCCCCAGGGATGAATGCTGCTATTCGTGCGGTTGTTCGTAAAGCGATATTCCATGATATTGAGGTGTATGGTATCTACTATGGTTACTCTGGTTTAATTTCTGGTGATATCAAAAAGCTTGAAATAGGTTCTGTAGGTGATATTATTCATCGTGGTGGAACGATGCTATATACAGCTCGATGTGAAGAATTTAGAACGGAAGAAGGTCAAGAAAAAGCAATTCAACAGTTAAATAAATTCGGTATAGAAGGGTTAGTCGTTATCGGTGGCGATGGATCATTCCGTGGAGCAGAGAAGCTTACTCAACATGGTTTCCCTACTATAGGTGTACCGGGAACAATAGATAATGATATACCTGGAACAGATTTTACAATCGGCTTTGATACAGCACTAAATACGATTATCGATGCGATTGATAAAATTCGTGATACAGCAACTTCGCATGAAAGAACATGTGTCGTAGAGGTAATGGGGCGTGATGCGGGTGATCTAGCACTTTGGGCTGGACTTGCTGATGGTGCTGAGACGATTTTAGTTCCAGAGGAAAGCTATGACATGGAGCAAATTATAAGTAGATTAGAACGTGGACATAAACGTGGTAAGAAACACAGTATTATTGTTGTTGCAGAAGGTGTAGAAAGTGGATTTGAATTCAGTAAGAAAATACAAGATGCAACCGGTCTAGATACAAGAGTTACTGTACTAGGGCACATTCAACGTGGAGGTTCTCCAACAGCGTTTGACCGAGTTCTTGCAAGTAGACTAGGGGCAAAAGCGGTAGAGCTTTTACTTGAAGGGAAAGCTGGAAGAACAGTAGGAATTGAATGTAACAAACTAGTGGATCATGATATAGATGAAATTTTAAATGTTAATCATACGATTGATAAGAAAATGTACCAACTTTCACAAGAACTTTCAATATAATAAGGTATTATAAAAGTAGTAGTTAATACAGGAATGTATGACATTAGGAGGAAATGATGAGAAAGACAAAAATTGTATGTACAATCGGGCCGGCAAGTGAAACACCAGAGATTTTAGTGGAGTTAATTGAGGCAGGTATGAATGTTGCTAGACTTAACTTCTCTCACGGTAACTTTGAAGAGCATGGGAAAAGAATAATTAATATTAGAGAAGCATCAAGAAAAACAGGTAAGCCTGTAGCGATCCTTCTTGATACGAAAGGTCCTGAAATTCGCACGCAAACGCTAAAGGAAGGTGCGATAGAACTACAACAGGGCGAAGAGCTAATTATTTCTATGGAAGAGGTAATCGGTGATAAAGAAAGAATATCTGTTACATATCCAGGACTTGTAAATGACGTTCAAGTTGGCTCAAAAATTTTATTAGATGATGGCTTAATTGGGCTAGAAGTAATTGAAATAGAAGACAAGCAACTTAGAACGAAAATTTTAAATAGTGGCACACTTAAAGATAAAAAAGGTGTTAATATCCCAAATGTTATTGTTAATCTTCCTGGGATTACAGATAAAGATGCAGAAGATATTAAATTTGGGATTGAGCAAGGAGTGGACTTTATTGCTGCATCCTTTGTTAGAAGAGCGACTGATGTACTAGAAATACGTGAGTTATTAGATAGTAATAACGGAGCTTCTATTCACATTATCCCTAAAATTGAAAATCAAGAAGGTGTCGATAATATCGACGAAATTCTAGAAGTTTCTGATGGTTTAATGGTAGCAAGAGGAGACTTAGGAGTGGAAATCCCTGCAGAAGAGGTTCCGCTTGTACAAAAGGATTTAATTAAAAAGTGTAACACAGCGGCTAAGCCTGTCATTACAGCTACACAAATGCTTGATTCAATGCAACGTAACCCTAGACCGACTAGAGCAGAAGCTAGTGATGTAGCCAATGCGATCTTCGATGGAACTGATGCTATCATGCTATCTGGTGAAACTGCGGCAGGGGATTACCCAATTGAGGCTGTTCAAACAATGAGTAACATTGCTGCTCGTACAGAGCAGGCTTTAAATTATAAAGAAATTTTGTCCAAGCATACAAAAGAGAGCAGAACATCGATTACAAATTCGATTAGTCAAGCAGTTGCACACACAGCCTTTAATTTACATGCAGCTGCTATAGTGACAGCGACTGAAAGTGGTTATACAGCGCGTGTTACTGCTAAATACCGCCCTAAGTCACCGGTACTTGCTGTGACAAGTTCTGAGAAAGTTATTCGTCAATTAATGCTCGTCTGGGGTGTTATTCCTGAACTAGGAATGGAAGCGACAACTACCGATGAAATGTTAGAAGTAGCTGTATCGTCATCTCTTAAATCTGGTCATGTTAAGCATGGTGATTTAATTGTCATTACTGCAGGTGTACCAGTAGGTGAAACAGGTACCACAAACTTACTGAAAGTACATGTTATTGGAGAAGTTATTGCAAGAGGACAAGGTATAGGAAGAAGAACAGCGACTGGGAAAGTTGTTATTGGTAAAACAGCAGAGGAAGCTAACTCGAAAGTAGAAGAAGGGGATGTTCTAGTTACGTATAGTACTGATAAAGATATGGTCCCTGCATTTGAAAGGGCTGCAGCTGTCATTACTGTTGAAGGTGGGCTTACTTCTCATGCGGCAGTCGTTGGCTTAAATTTAGGAAAACCAGTAATTGTTGGGGTTGAGCAAGCTCTAGAGCTATTCGAGGATGGAGAAGAGGTTACTGTAGACAGTACTCGTGGCGATATTTATCGTGGACATGCGAGTGTATTATAGTATTAATGAGAGTATTACTTCTTGTTAATTTGTATATTTCACTTTTGCTAATAGATATGTTTATGTTTTAATATAAAGAAGGGAGATGACTCCCTTCTTTTTTGTAATTTTATTTTAATAACGCAGTGAAGGAGAATTAAATGTTCCGTATTCTGTTATTATTAATTATTATTGTTCCTGCTGTTGAGATGCTTGTTTTAATCTTAGCGGGAAATGTAATTGGCGTGTGGCCTACTATATTTCTAGTTGTTTTTACTGGTGTTCTAGGAGCGTGGTTAGCGAAAAGGGAAGGCTTGAATGCGCTTCGTGTCGCTCAGCTTCAGACACAACAAGGAGAATTACCAAGTGGTGTTATCCTTGATGGTATTTGTATTCTTATCGGGGGAGTTGTCTTACTAACTCCTGGATTTATAACTGACTTCATAGGGTTCTATCTGTTAATTCCTCAGACTAGAGGGACTGTGAAAGCTCTGATGAAAAAGATTTTAGAGAAAATAATACAAAAGGGTAATTTTGTTTATGTTTCACGTCGTTAATAATGAATGTAGCCTGGACATAAATGTCCAGGCTTTTCTATTCGGAGCTATCTCAACAGGACGTACTCTACTACTCCTACATTGGAAGTACTATTTAGGAATACTTTTAACAAGTAGCTTCTCCAAAAATGCTTCGGACTTATTCTGAGGAGAAAATTATTTTTTCAATATAAAGTCTCTCATATCGTGAAAGACCTTAGCTCTGTAAAGTGTTCGAAGGAAAACGAGAAAGGCAGGTCCTAACATTAATCCTAAAAGTCCAAATAGTTGAAAGCCAACAAAAAGAGCTAGTAGCATTGCTAAGGGGTCTACACCAATATTTTGAGATAATATCTTAGGCTCCATTACTTGTCTTTGGATGACAACGATGCCGTATAAAATCGATAACCCAATTGTCAGTGTATGCTGTTCTGCAAAAAACGTATAAATAATCCAAGGTATAAAGATTAAGCCAGTCCCTAAATAGGGAATTAAATCAACAACCGCAATACTAATAGCAATTGTAATTGGATAATCTACACCTATGATTAGCAATCCACTAAGTACGATGACACAAGTGATTGAAATGAGTGTAAGTTGTGCAAACATATAGCCAAACATAGCTCTCTTTAAATCATGCATCACACGTGAAATACTTGTAGCTACTTTTTCAGGAGTTACTTTAATTAAATAACCTCTTAGACGATACCAATCTTTACTAATAAAAAACGTCGCCATAAAGGAAAAGATAATCACTGTTGCAAGGTTCGGCAAGGAAAGCAATAAATCTGAAAGGCCATTAAATAAATGTTGGATCCCTGTACCGATGTTAGAAGCTAATTGTGAGCTGAACGTTTGAACATAATTCATAATAGTCGATTGTTGCTCTACTTCAAGATTGTTAAAAACTCGAATGAACTGTTCATACAATGGCATAAGAGTCGTGATGAAAAACACGTCTAAGTAATTCATGAGTTTTTTTATATGAAGAGGTAGAGTGGTAGCTAAATAATTAGAACCGGAAATCACTTCTGCAATGAGTAGTGTTACTAGAGCTGTTAACACGGTAAAAGCAATTGCTAGTGTCAAAAGAACAGCTATCGCCCGTTTCAGTTTAAATGAGTTTTCTAAAAAGTTCACGATAGGGTTTATTAAAAACGCTAATGCAAGTCCTAATATAAAAGGGTATATAACTGCTGTCACATAATAGGAAGTTAGAATGAGTATACTAATTATGGCAAGCATAAGTGTAATTCTTATAAAAATCATCAGAGCTTCTTTATTCATTTTTCACCTCCTAAGTAATAAGAAAGGACAAACTCCTTAGTATTACTCTATGATGGATGAGAAAAAAGATGAGTTAATAAATTGTTATAATTAACTGTTGTATAATAGTTTTTGAAAACTCTATTCTATTATGAAACATAGATTAATATGATAAAGTATGGTATGATTACAGTAACTAAATGCATATGTGGAAGGAAAGGACTTTTAACTTGATCTCTAGTGCGACAGTGTTTATGTTAATTCTTTTAGCGATCAGTTTACTTGCAAAGAATCAATCCCTTATGGTCGCGGTACTTGTCTTATTGGTTATTAAATGGGTAGGTATTGGAGATAAGTTGTTCCCTTTAATTCAACAAAAAGGAATAAATTGGGGAGTTACTATCATTACAATAGCTGTTCTCGTACCTATTGTTACTGGAGATATCGGTTTAAAACACCTTACTGAAGCAATGAAATCCTCTTATGCTTGGATTGCCCTGGCATCGGGGATTTTAGTTGCGATAATTGCTGCAAATGGGATTGATTTATTACAAAATGACCCGCATATTACAGCTGCACTCGTTTTCGGGACAATATTAGCAGTAGCACTGTTTAACGGTGTAGCCGTAGGTCCGTTAATTGGGGCAGGAATTGCCTATTTATCAATGAGAGTTGTTCAATTTATAAGTTCAATGGGTGGATAAGTAACCATCCAGCACTAATTTTTCTGAAAATTATGAGTAGTTGCATTTTTTCTACTTTAGAATGTTTATTCTTAAAAACGTTCACAAAAGTTTAAAATATGTTTATAATTAAGTTGATTGAAACATCCTTCCTACATAACGTGTCTTTTAGAGAGAAATGTAAGCATTTTCTTTTCTTTTTTGTTGAAATGATATTATTATTATTAATTGGGTAAAGGAGAGGTTGAAATGAGTACAACTAAAGGTCTTGAGGGTATCGTAGCAACTACATCAAGTGTTAGTTCGATTATTGATAGTGTTTTAACGTACCAAGGATACAACATTGATGACTTAGCTGATAATGCTAGCTTTGAAGAGGTTATTTTCTTACTATGGAATGGTCGTCTTCCTAAGCAAGATGAACTAACTGAATTAACAAAGCAATTAGCAGTTAATTCAGAGGTTCCAAAAGAAATCTTTGAACAAATGAAATCGTATCCAAACGATAAGGTTCACCCAATGGCAGCTCTTCGTACAGCTGTTTCTAGCTTAGCGTTATATGATGAAAATGCTGATGAGTTAAATGAAGAGGAAAACAAGAGTAAAGCAATTCGCCTACAAGCGAAAATGCCTACAATTGTAGCTGGTTTCTCTCGCATTCGTGAAGGGAAAGAACCAGTAGCACCTCGCAGTGACTTAGGAGTAGCAGCAAACTTTTTATACATGCTTAATGGTGAAGAGCCGGACGAGATTTCTGTAAATGCAATTGACAAGGCGTTAGTATTACATGCTGACCATGAGTTAAATGCATCTACATTTACTGCTCGCGTCTGTGTGGCTACTTTATCTGATATGTATTCTGGAATCACAGCGGCTATTGGTGCATTAAAAGGACCATTACATGGTGGTGCTAATGAAGCTGTTATGGCAATGCTTATGGATATCGGTGATGTTGACAATGTTGATTCATACATTCGTCGTGCACTGGATAATAAAGTAAAAATCATGGGCTTCGGTCATCGTGTGTACAAAGATGGAGACCCACGTGCAAAACACTTACGTGAAATGTCTAAGCAGTTAACAACAATTACTGGTGAACCTAAGTGGTATGATATGTCTATCAAAATTGATGAGATGGTATCAGGTGAAAAAGGTTTATTACCAAATGTTGATTTCTATTCTGCTAGCGTATACCATAGTTTAGGTATCAAGCATGACCTATTCACACCTATTTTTGCTGTAAGTCGTACATCAGGTTGGTTAGCTCATATTCTAGAACAATATAGCAACAACCGTTTAATCAGACCACGTGCTGAGTATGTTGGTCCTGATAAGCAAGTGTATGTACCAATCGAGCAAAGATAATAATAATTGAGTGCTAAGGAGGGGAAACCCTCCTTGTACATATTTTTCTTATTTATTCATTCTTAGTTAGGGAGGAATTTTAGTATGGCAAATGCAGAAGTTATTAAAGTTAACAATGGAGTACTTGATGTACCCAACAACCCGGTGATTCCTTATATTGAAGGTGACGGAATTGGTCCTGATATTTGGGCAGCTGCTTCACGCGTATTAGATGCTGCAGTAGAAAAAGCATATAATGGTGAGAAGAAAATCGAGTGGAAAGAAATTCTTGTTGGTGAAAAAGCATTTAACCAAACAGGTGAGTGGTTACCAGAAGAATCTTTAGACGCTATCCGCGAATATTTAATCGCAATTAAAGGACCTTTAACTACACCAATCGGTGGAGGAATTCGTTCTTTAAACGTAGCATTACGTCAAAAGCTTGATCTATACACTTGCTTACGTCCTGTACGTTATTTCACTGGTGTTCCATCTCCAGTAAAAAAACCAGAAGATACTGATATGGTTATTTTCCGTGAAAATACTGAAGATATTTATGCTGGTATTGAGTATCAAGAAGGATCTGATGAAGCTAAGAAATTGATCGCTTTCCTTCAAAATGAAATGGGAGTTAAAAACATCCGTTTCCCTGAAACTTCTGGATTAGGAATTAAGCCAATTTCTAAAGAAGGTACTGAGCGTCTTGTTCGTGCTGCTATTCAGTATGCAATTGACAACGGGCGTAAGAGCGTAACTCTTGTTCACAAAGGAAACATCATGAAATTTACTGAAGGTGCTTTCAAGAACTGGGGTTATGAATTAGCAGAGCGTGAGTTTGGCGAAAAAGTATTTACTTGGGCTCAGTATGATGAAATGGTTGAACGTGATGGTAAAGATGCAGCTAACAAAGCACAAGCTGATGCTGAAGCAGCTGGTAAAATCATCATCAAAGATTCAATTGCTGATATCTTCTTACAACAAATCTTAACTCGTCCCAATGAGTTCGATGTAGTTGCTACTATGAACTTAAATGGTGATTATATTTCTGATGCTCTTGCTGCACAAGTTGGTGGTATTGGAATTGCTCCAGGAGCAAACATTAACTATGATACAGGACATGCTATCTTTGAAGCAACTCATGGTACAGCACCAAAGTATGCTGGACTTGATAAAGTAAATCCTTCATCAGTATTACTATCTGGTGAGTTATTACTTCGTCACCTTGGTTGGATTGAAGCTGCTGACCTAATTATGGGTTCAATGGATAAAACGATCGCTAGCAAGGTTGTAACTTATGATTTCGCTCGTCTTATGGACAACGCGACAGAAGTTAAATGTTCAGAATTCGCTGATGAACTAATTAAAAACCTATAATTTTCTAAAACTTGCAGTGGGAGTGGATGAAGGTGGCAATTAAACGTAGAAAAGTATCTGTTATTGGTGGAGGATTCACTGGTGCTACTACAGCATTAATGGTAGCTCAAAAAGAGCTTGGTGACGTAGTACTTGTTGATATTCCACAAATGGAAGGTCCTACTAAAGGTAAAGCGTTAGATATGCTTGAATCAGCACCTATACAAGGCGTCGACTCTACCATCATTGGTACTTCTAGCTATGAGGATACTGCTGGTTCTGATGTTGTTATCATTACAGCAGGTATTGCTCGTAAGCCTGGAATGAGCCGTGATGATTTAGTAAACACAAATGCCGGAATTATGAAGGCTGTAACGAATGAAATCGTTAAACACTCGCCTGATTGTTACATCATCGTACTTACAAACCCTGCAGATGCAATGACGTATACAGTATTCAAGGAGTCTGGATTCCCGAAGAACCGTGTAATCGGACAATCGGGAGTTCTAGATTCTGCTCGTTTCCGTACGTTTGTTGCTCAAGAGCTTAATATATCAGTTGAAGATATAACTGGTTTCGTATTAGGTGGACATGGCGATGACATGGTACCTCTAGTACGCTATTCATATGCTGGAGGAATACCATTAGAAAAGCTAATTCCACAAGAACGTTTAGATGCAATTGTGGAACGTACTCGTAAAGGTGGCGGTGAAATAGTTGGACTTCTTGGAAACGGAAGTGCCTATTATGCGCCAGCAGCTGCCCTAACACAAATGGCTGAAGCTATTCTTAAAGATAAGAAGCGTATTCTTCCAACTATCGCTTACTTAGAAGGAGAATATGGTTACAATGATATCTATGTTGGAGTACCAACAATCCTTGGTGGAGATGGTATTGAAAAAGTAATCGAGCTTGACTTAACTGAGTCAGAAAAAACTGAATTAGCTAAATCTGTAGAATCAGTTCGTAGTGTGATGAGTGCATTACCATAAGACGTATAATAAAGAACAGAGGATGATGAGAAACTCATCCTCTGTTCTTTTCTGTGTTAAGAAACTTATTAATATGGTCTTATAGTATAGACATCTTAGTTTGATATAAATCGTCAACTAAAGCTAATAAAAATGGTTTATTCTTTTCTGTAGGTGATAGACTCTGTATTTCTGTTCAAAGCAATGTGCTATAATAACAAAAAAAGAACTACATATAGTATGTTAGGCTAACTATACGTAGAAATTAGACAAATTGGGGAAAAACATTGTTGTAACCGTTCAAATATTATCTTTGAAAAATTTATTTTCAAAGCAACAATGGAGGATGTTTATGTCTCAAAGGATTTTAGTGGTAGATGACGAAGAATCAATTGTAACCTTAATTCAATTCAATTTAGAACAGGCAGGCTATGACGTAACAACAGCAATGGATGGAGTTACTGCTTTGAACTTGGCTCAAACGAAAGGCTTTGACTTAATTGTGTTAGATTTAATGATTCCAGAAATGGATGGATTAGATGTATGTAAACAATTGCGTTTAAACAAAGTCATGACTCCTATATTAATGTTAACAGCTAAGGATGAAGAGTTTGACAAAGTACTAGGTCTAGAGCTAGGTGCAGATGATTATATGACTAAACCATTTAGTCCAAGAGAAGTAGTTGCTAGAATTCGAGCTATATTACGCCGAGTTGGACAAGCTCAACAAGTAGATAAAGAAAAAGAAATTACAAGCTCATTACTTCAAATAGGGGAAGTAATAATTCATGCTGATAACTATGAAGTATTGTATAAAAATCAAGCCCTTGATTTAACACCAAAGGAATTTGAGTTGCTTCTTTATCTAGCGAATCATAAAGGGAGAGTATTAACTAGGGACCAACTATTAAATGCTGTTTGGAATTATGAATTTGTTGGTGATACAAGAATAGTTGATGTTCATATAAGCCATCTTCGAGAAAAAATAGAACCGAATACAAGAAAGCCTATTTATATTAAAACGGTACGAGGATTAGGGTATAAGTTGGAGGAGCCTAATCTAGATGTCTAAATACCGCTTTAGATTAATTGCTTCCGTACTATCAATTACATTATTAGTTTTAAGCGGACTCGGATTAATTATAGGACAACTATTTAAGGATTTTTATTTTGAACAGTTAACAAATAGAATGGACAAAGAAGCTAAATTAGCAGGCTATACAGTGATTGACCATTTAAATGACCATCTAGCTATACAAGAGCAAACGTTGGTTATTAGTGAAAAACTAGATGCAAGAGTAACGATTATTTTAGAAGATGGTACGGTCATTGGGGAATCTGCTAAAGATCCAGACTTGCTTGATAATCATCTCGATCGTCCAGAAATAAAAGCGGTATTAGATGGTAAAAAAGAGCTTTCGATTAGATATAGTGAAACAGTAAAAGCTGAGTTACTTTATATTGCTGTTCCTTTGATAAATAGTGTAGGAGACTTATACGGATATTTACGTTTAGGAATTCCAATAGAAGAATTAAATCACATGAGTCAAAAAATTTGGGGATTGTTAATCTTCAGTTTCACTATTGCCTTCGGTGTAATCGTACTGGTGACTTATCGAGTTGCTAATCAGATGGTCCGTCCAATTGAGGAAGCAACAAAGGTTGCAAATGAATTAGCTGAAGGAAATTTCCATGCTCGAACAATAGTTGGACGGAAAGATGAAGTTGGGCAGTTAAGTCGTTCAATTAATGTCTTGGCGAAAAACCTAGACCAAGTGACAAAGCGCAATCAAGTTCAAAAAGAAAGATTAGAAACATTAATAGAAAACATGGGAAGTGGACTAATTCTCATTAGTACTCGTGGAGAAATTACGTTAATTAACCGTTATTGTAAAGAGATTTTTCAAGAAAATACAGATCTATGGTTAAATCATATTTATCATGATGTGCTTCAATATAAAGAAGTTACGAAAATTGTTCAAGATATATTTATTACTGAAAAAGGACAGCGCAGACAAATAAAACTGCCTATTAATATCGAGATACGTTATTTTGACGTTCATGGTGCACCAATTATTAGAAATGAAAAATTAAAAGGCATCGCCTTAGTTTTTCATGACATCACTGAATTGAAAAAACTTGAACAAGTACGTAAAGATTTTGTTGCGAATGTTTCGCACGAACTGAAAACACCAGTCACTTCGATTAAAGGTTTCACGGAAACTTTACTAGATGGTGCGAAGGACAGTCCTGATTTAAGTAATAAATTCCTTACGATTATTTCGAAGGAAAGTGAACGGTTGGAGAGTTTAATTAGCGATTTATTAGAATTATCTCGAATC
Source organism: Bacillus sp. FJAT-45350 (assembly GCF_002335805.1). Classification (NCBI taxonomy): domain Bacteria; kingdom Bacillati; phylum Bacillota; class Bacilli; order Caryophanales; family Bacillaceae; genus Bacillus; species Bacillus sp. FJAT-45350. Next base: position 389,360 of record NZ_NISU01000002.1, read on the forward strand.
GAACAGCAGTATTTTACTTTGAATTGGCAACCGACGAATTTAGCTAAAATTGTGGAAGAGGCAGTCCAAGTACTTCAGCATAAATCAGAGGAGAAAGAGATAGCTTTATCCTATAATTCAGAAGGTGAAACAATAGTTGATGGAGATTCAGTTCGAATAAAGCAGATAGCAATAAACTTAATCAATAATAGTATTATGTATACTCCTGCGAGAGGGAAAGTGGCTGTGTCGGTTAAAGAAAGTAGTAATAAAGTAATCGTCAAAGTTGAAGATACCGGGATTGGAATTAGTGAAACAGAGCTACCGCGAATATTTGAACGATTTTACCGAGTAGATAGAGCAAGAAGTAGAAATTCAGGTGGAACAGGATTAGGACTTGCGATCGTTAAGCATTTGGTAGAAGCACATGATGGAAGAATTTTAGTAACGAGTACGGTAGGGGAAGGAACAACTTTTACAATTATCTTTAATAAAAAAAGAGTGTAGGATGGACCTTTACAATAACTTCATATTAGCTTTATTTTACGTTAACAATATAAAGTTATAATAAATTAGAACGGTTTCATCGTGCAATGGTAACCAGCCTATTAGTATTTCATCACAAGTAGGTAGTTTACCTAATTGTTACTATCCCCTTGATAGACGAAGCATTTGCTTTCGTCTATTTTTTTTTGTATTAGTGAAAGTTAGGAAATTAAATCAAATGGCTATAATCCTCAAGCGATCTATATTATAATATTAGTTGTCTGTTACTCTTTTTTTGCTCTCCTTATTTTACCCTATTATTCTACATCATTGCTTCATATACTTTCTTTAACAGTTTTTTTTTAATAGAACAAGTTAGAAAAATTATGAAACCTTTTCTCGTGGGTTTCGTAACTAATTGTAACGAGAAAGAAGGGGGATGTCATGATAACAATTAAACAAATGATTATCGGATTTATTTCTATTATTGGTATTGGTATTTTAGCGTTATTTTTAGCCACTGGTTGGTACATTGTCGATGAATCGGAACAAGCGGCATTAATTACATTTGGTAAAGTCGAAGAAACGGTTGTAGAGCCTGGGTTGAAATTTAAACTACCTTGGCCAATTCAAAGAGTAGAGATTCTTTCGAGACAAACTTATAGTCTCCGAGTAGGCTATGAAGAAAATGATGGGGAAGTAACAAATTATACAGATGAAGCAAAAATGATTACTGGTGATGAGAATATTTTATTAGCAGATTTAATTGTACAGTATAGAATTACAAATCCAGAAGAGTATTTATTTAATTCTAATGACCCTCAGGAAATGTTATTCAATGCTACATCTGCATCATTACGTGGTGTCATCGGTAGCTCAAGAATTGATGATGCACTTACAGATCAGCGTCCTGAAATTGAAGCGAGAGTCAGGGAGTATTTATTAGAATTAATTGATTCATATAATATTGGAATTACGGTTATGGATGTTAAGTTGCAAAACGTAGAGCTTCCAAATGACGAAGTACGTCGTGCATTTACAGAAGTAACAGATGCCCGTGAAGAGCGTTTAACAAAAATAAATGAAGCAAACAGATACCGTAATCAGTTGATAAACGAAGCTGAAGGGGAAAAGGATGCGATTATATCTAGAGCAGAAGGTACAAGAACTGAACGTGTTGAGTTAGCGCGTGGTGACGTATCTAAATTTACAGCTCTTTATGATGAATATATTTCAAGCCCAGAAGTAACGCGTCAGCGTTTAGTATTAGAAACTATTGAAAATGTTCTTCCTGGCACAGAAATTTATATTATGGATAGTAACAACGACTCAGTTAGTTATTTACCAATACGTCCATTGGAAAGACGTCCTGAGACTGCAGAAGGAGGTACTAGTCAATGAGTGATGATAACATCGTAGATTTCAATGAACGTCGTCCTAGTGATGAGTGGAAGAAATATACACGACTTGCTATAGGAATTGTCCTTTTCTTAGTTATTCTTGGTACGATTATTAGTAATCTTTTTATTGTTGAACAAGGTGAATATAAGGTTGTCCGTCAATTTGGTGAAGTTGTTCGAATTGAAGACCAACCTGGATTAAGCTATAAAATTCCGTTTATTCAATCAGTAACATCTGTACCGAAATATCAGATGGTTTACGATGTAACTCCAGCGGAAATTAATACTCGTGATAAAAAACGTATGCTTGTTGATAATTTTGCTATCTGGAAAGTTGATGACCCTAGGTTAATGATTTCTAATGCTAGAACAATAGGAAATGCAGAGACAATTATGGCAAACTTTATTTTCTCGACAATTCGTTCTGAGTTAGGTCAATTAGACTATGATGAAATTATTAATGATGAGCAAGCAACAAGAGGAAGCTTTAATGACCGAGTGCTAGAGCATGTAAATATGCTACTTGAACGTGATAACTATGGTATTTCATTAACAGATGTTCGAATGAAGAGAACAGATTTACCAGAGGAAAATGAGCAGGCGGTATATCGCCGTATGATTTCAGAGCGTCAGTCAACAGCTCAAGATTATCTTTCGCAAGGGGATGCGGAAGCGAACCGTATTAAAGCAAATACTGACCGTGAAGTTCAGGAGATATTAGCAACTGCTAATGCAGATGCTAATGAAATTATGGGTGAAGGTGAAGGTGCAGCAGCTCAAATTTATAATGAAGCGTTCAGTCGTGACCCAGAGTTCTATAACCTTTATAGAACACTTCAAACGTATGAGAAAACAATTGATGAGAAAACAGTTATTGTACTCCCCGCAGATTCACCATACGCACGTATTTTAATGGGATATATTGATTAAGTGAGAAACAGCTATGCCATAATTGTGGTATAGCTGTTTTTATTTTAGAATTTTGTTCTTCCAATTGCCGTTATGCTAAAATAAGGAACATATATGTAGTAGAGAGAGGGGTAACTCTGTGAATAAATTAGTATTAATTGATGGGAACAGTATCGCGTATCGTGCTTTTTTTGCATTGCCGTTACTTAATAATGATAAAGGTGTTTATACAAATGCGGTGTATGGTTTTACAACTATGCTTTTAAAGATTATTGAAGAAGAAAAGCCGACACATATGCTTGTTGCCTTTGATGCTGGTAAAACAACATTTCGACATGAAACATATGGAGAATATAAAAGTGGTCGACAAAAGACACCGTCAGAATTATCGGAGCAGTTCCCTTTAATTCGTGAGTTATTAGATGCGTTTAGCATTCGTAGATTTGAGGTTCAAAACTATGAAGCTGATGATATTATTGGCACTCTAACAAAAAAAGCAGAGGAAGATGGTAACTGGGATGTGAAAGTATTCTCAGGTGATCATGACTTACTCCAACTTGTTTCAGATAAAGTAACTGTAGCTCTTACGAAGAAGGGTATAACGAATGTAGATACATACGATGAAAAAGCCATCGCTGATAAATATGGCATAACGGCAGAACAAATCATTGATATGAAGGGGCTAATGGGAGATAAATCAGATAATATCCCTGGGGTTCCTGGTATCGGAGAAAAGACGGCATTAAAGCTATTGAAGGACTTTGGTTCAGTAGAGGAAGTATTGAATTCAATTGATAAAGTGTCTGGGAAGAAGATGAAAGAACGTCTAGAGGAAAATAAAGAACAAGCAACAATGAGTAAGAAACTAGCGACTATCTTTCGTGAAGTTCCTGTTACACTTTCGATTGAAGACTTATCATTTGGAAACTATGATAACGAAAAAATAATAACTCTTTTTAAGGAATTAGAATTTAATTCACTATTAAATAGGTTTGGTGGTAATGGGGAATCTACTGCCCCTGTCGAACTAGAAAAAGTAGAGTTCGACGTTGTAACAGACATCAAGGAAGGCATGCTTATTTCTCCATCAGCATTAGTTGTAGAGGTACTAGCTGAAAACTACCACGAAGCAGACGTAACTGGGTTTGCATTGGTAAATAATGCAGGACGATTTTATATACCAACAGAGGTTGGCTTAGCATCAGATAGTTTTACTCAATGGCTTACAGACTCAGCAAAAGAAAAGTGGGTATTTGATGCAAAGAGAGCAGCAGTTGCTCTTAAGTGGAAAGATGTAGCGATTAACGGGATAATATTTGATGCTTTGATTGCTTCTTATTTAATTGATCCATCACTATCTTCGCATGATTTAGCGGACATCTCAAAACGAAAAGGAAAGCAACTTGTAGAGGATGATGAGATAATATACGGAAAAGGGGCTAAACAAAGGGTTCCTGATGAAGAAATCCTTGCAGCTCACCTTATCCGGAAGGCAGATGCTTTATATCAGTTGAAGCCAGAGTTAGAAACAGAACTAAGGGAAAATGAGCAAGCAGAGCTATGTAATGGATTAGAAATGCCATTGTCATTAATCCTTGCAAAAATGGAGACAACAGGGATTAAAGTAGATGTAGAAGAGTTAAAGCAGATGGGAGAAGGTCTTAATGACAAGCTATCCATTTTAGAAAAGGAGATCCATGAACTAGCTGGAGTAAGCTTTAACATTAACTCACCTAAGCAACTAGGAGAAATCTTATTTGTCAAATTAGAGCTCCCTGTTGTGAAGAAGACGAAGACTGGTTATTCCACATCTGCTGAAGTATTAGATAAGCTAAAGGATGACCATGAAATTATTGAAAAAATACTCCACTATCGTCAACTAGGCAAATTAAAATCAACGTATATAGATGGATTATTAAAAGTCGTTCATCCAGATACAAATAAGATTCATACGATGTTTAATCAAGCGATTACTCAAACAGGGCGTCTAAGCTCAACGGAGCCAAATCTTCAAAACATCCCAATTCGTTTAGAGGAAGGGAGAAAAATTCGTCATGCTTTTGTTGCTGAAAAGAAGGATTGGGTCATCCTTGCAGCAGATTATTCTCAAGTAGAGCTTCGAGTATTGGCTCATATTTCGGGTGATGAAAAATTATTAGAAGCCTTTAATAAGGATATGGATGTTCATACGAAAACAGCGATGGATGTATTCCATGTAGCTAAAGATGAAGTGACATCATTGATGAGAAGAAGTGCAAAGGCTGTAAACTTTGGAATTGTCTACGGGATTAGTGATTACGGTTTATCACAGAGCTTAAATATTACACGTAAAGAAGCCGGTCAATTCATTGAGCGTTATTTGGATAGTTATCCTCGAGTAAAAGAATATATGGAAAAAATAGTTGATACTGCACGGGAGCAAGGATATGTGACGACCTTACTAAATCGTCGCAGGTACTTACCTGAAATTACAAGTCGTAACTTTAATTTAAGGAGCTTTGCTGAAAGAACAGCGATGAATACACCTATTCAAGGGACAGCAGCTGATATTATAAAAAAGGCAATGGTAGATATGGCAATGAGAATGGAAGAAGAGGGGTTAGAAAGTCGACTGCTTTTACAGGTACACGATGAATTAATCTTTGAAGTACCCGAGCATGAAATTAGTGTAATGGAAAAACTAGTACCAGAGGTTATGGAGCAGGCAGTTAAACTAGATGTTCCTCTTAAGGCTGATGTTTCAGTTGGACAAACCTGGTATGACGCGAAATAAGGAGAGAATAGTATGCCTGAATTACCTGAGGTGGAAACGGTCAAGAGGACCCTTGAAACATTAGTAGTTAGTAAAGTAATTAAAGAAGTTGAAGTCTCTTGGCCGAAAATGATAAAAAAACCGGATGATGTGATTCAATTTCAACAACGTTTACAAGGCCAAAGAATTGAAGCTGTTGAAAGACGCGCCAAATTTTTAAAGTTTGTGTTATCTGAAGATGTTCTTGTGTCTCACTTAAGAATGGAAGGGCGTTATGGATTGTTTGAGCAAGGTGAAGAATCCAACAAACATACACATGTTGTGTTTCGTTTTACAGATGGTACAGAGCTTAGGTACCAAGATGTAAGAAAGTTTGGGACAATGCATTTGTTTCATAAAGGAGAAGAGGATAGCTCCTTACCTTTGTCCCAATTAGGTCTAGAGCCGTTCGCAAATGAATTTACAGCAGATTTTCTTGAAAAAATACTAAAGAAAACAAACCGGAAGATAAAGGTTGTACTGCTTGATCAAAAATATGTTGTAGGTTTAGGAAATATCTATGTAGATGAAGCATTATTTCAAGCGAAAATCCATCCTGAGACAAAAGCAAATGAGTTAAAGAAGAAGCAAATTGTTGCTTTAAGAGATGCTATCGTAAACACACTAGAGCAAGCAGTCAATCTAGGTGGTAGCTCAATTAAATCATATGTTAATGGACAAGGAGAAATGGGAATGTTTCAACAACAACTCCTTGTTTACGGACGAAAAGGGGAGCATTGTACAAGGTGTGGGACGGAAATTGAAAAGACAGTAGTAGGTGGAAGAGGGACTCATTTTTGTCCGAAATGCCAAAAATAAAGTACATTGGATAGGCTCCTCCCATATACTATCGTATCAGTAAGTGGGAGGAGCTTTTCACTATGGTTGAAATATTATCTTTACTCCTTTTAGCTTTAGCAGTTAGCCTTGATAGTTTTGGGGTTGGCTTAACGTATGGATTACGTAAGATGAAGTTACCTTTCATGTCTTTAATGTTCATAGCCTCTTGTTCCGCTATCTCGATATTAGTTGCTATGGGTTTTGGTACTCTAATTCAGAATTATATCTCTCCCTCTTTTGCTGAGTCACTTGGTGGGATTATCCTAATCCTAATTGGTTCATGGGCTTTGTACCAAGTATTTAGACGAGATAGTAAGTCTGAAGAAGTACTAGAAGAAGCGGTTAAACAAGAAAGGATAAATGAAGAAGCGAAAGAAACGGAAAAGAAACTTCTTGTAAATTTTGAAATCAAAATGTTTGGGTTAGTGATTCGTATTTTACGTAAACCGATGGATGCAGATTTTGATAAATCTGGTACAATTACAGGTAGAGAGGCTTTTTTATTAGGTGTTGCCCTTTCACTAGATGCATTTGGAGCAGGGATTGGGGCAGCTCTGATCGGATTTTCACCAATATGGATGGCGATTACGGTTGCGATTATGAGTGCTTCCTTCGTAACTCTAGGAATGAAGAGTGGATTTAAGTTCTCTGATTCATATTTAATGCAGAAATTTTCATTTATTCCAGGTGTGTTATTGATATTGCTTGGGATATGGAGTTTGTAAAGTTATTGTAAATGAGGTAAATAATCATGATAATAGGGTTAACAGGTGGCATTGCCAGTGGTAAGAGCACTATTTCTAATTTACTCAAAACCTATGGCATTGCAGTAATTGATGCAGATCAAATTGCAAGAGATGTAGTAGAGCCAGGAAACGATGCTTATAAACAAATTGTAGAGCATTTTGGAACGGAAATACTAGAAACTGATGGAACCATTGCTAGAAAGAAGCTAGGAACGGTTATTTTTAATGATCCTAAAGAGCGCAAAACGTTAAATGGAATTGTCCATCCTGCGATAAGACAGAAAATGAGGGATGAAAAGGACCGTTATTTTGAAGAAGGAGAAGAAGTCGTTGTTTATGACATACCACTTTTATTTGAAAGTGATTTGAGGCATATGGTAGACAAAACTCTACTTGTGTATGTTGATGACAATGTTCAATTTGAACGACTCCTTCACCGTGATCAAACAACAAAAGAAGAAGCACAAAGTCGAATTAATTCACAAATGCCACTAACAGAAAAAAAGAGCTTGGCAGATGAGGTTATCGACAACAATGGAACAATTGAACAAACAGAAGCCCAGCTGCAAGCAATTTTAAAGAAATGGAACATTATTATAAAAGCATAAATTAGTTAATGATTTAATGATGATTGAATAATAAGGCGCCAAAGAAAGCCGTAAAAAACGGGCTTACTATGGCGCTTTTTTGAACTTTAATGATCCATTAACCATTGACAATTTCCCACTAATTAAACCTTTATCTTTGATTGAATAGTTGAATTATTTTTATTTTAATATTTTATTAAATTTATTCGTCCGCTTTGCATATTATATGTTATACTATTTCTCATATAAGGTCATTTAGTATAGCACAAATGATGAGAGGGGAATTTTAAAATGAAAGTAAAAGTAGCGATTAACGGCTTTGGTCGTATTGGTAGAATGGTATTTAGAAAAGCAATTCTTGATGATAAATTGGATGTAGTTGCAATCAATGCAAGCTATCCTGCAGAAACACTAGCTCACCTAATTAAGTATGATAGTATCCACGGTACGTTCTCTGAGGACGTTACACCTGGGGATGACGAGATTGTAATTGGGGAAAAGGTCGTTAAATTATTACACTCTCGTGATCCTAAGACTTTACCTTGGAAAGAAATGGGTATCGATGTTGTAATCGAAGCAACAGGAAAATTTACATCAAAAGAAACAGCTGGATACCACATCGAAGCTGGTGCTAAGAAGGTAGTAATTACAGCACCAGGTAAAGATGAGGATGTAACAATCGTTATGGGTGTTAATGAGGAAGAGTATATCCATGAGAAACATGATGTTATTTCAAATGCTTCTTGTACGACAAACTGCTTAGCTCCAGTAGCAAAAGTAATTGAAAATGAATTCGGAATTGAAACAGGATTAATGACAACAGTTCATTCATATACAAACGACCAAAAGAATATTGATAACCCACATAAAGACTTACGTCGTGCAAGAGCGTGTGGTCAGTCTATTATTCCAACTTCAACAGGTGCTGCGAAAGCGATTGCAAAAGTATTACCTACTCTTAAAGGTAAATTAAATGGTATGGCACTACGTGTTCCAACCCCAAATGTATCACTTGTTGACTTAGTAGTTAACGTTAAGCGTGATGTAACAGTAGAAGAAGTAAATGGAGCTCTTGAAAAAGCAGCTAACGGTAAGTTAAAAGGAATTCTAGGATTCACTACTTCTCCATTAGTATCTATTGACTTTAATGGTGATGAACACTCTTCAATCGTTGATGGTTTATCAACAATGGTAATGGGAGAAAGACAAATTAAAGTATTAGCTTGGTATGACAATGAGTGGGGTTATTCTTGCAGAGTTTTAGACCTAGTGAGCTTAGTAGGTAAAGAAATTATTGAAAAATCAACTTGTAACGCTTAATTGAAAAAAGAGTAAAAAGGTGGGGCGATATTCGATATGAATAGTCCCACCTTTTCTTGTGGACAATAAACATAGGTCTTACTCTATGAAAGAAGTAGACTATTTTCTTTCTTCCTTGTTTTTATCGACAATTTTCTTTATTATTAAGATAAGATCAGATGCTTATCGGAGATGATATTATGCGTTGTCCTGCATGTCAATATAATGGCTCTAAAGTTCTTGATTCTAGACCAAGTCACGAAGGCCGTTCAATTCGTCGGAGAAGAGAATGCGAGTCTTGTCATTATCGCTTTACAACATTTGAAACTGTAGAAGAAATCCCTTTAATTGTTGTCAAGAAAGACGGTACGAGACAAGAGTTTAGTCGTGAGAAGATATTAAGAGGTTTAATTCGAGCTTGTGAAAAACGACCTGTTTCAATTGAAACGTTAGAAACGATAGTGAATGAAGTAGAGAGCCAATTACGTAATAAAGGAACGAGTGAGGTTAATAGTCAGGATGTTGGGGAGCTTGTAATGGAGCGTTTAGCTACTATAGATGATGTTGCTTATGTTCGTTTTGCATCTGTGTATCGACAATTTAAGGATATCAATGTATTTATTAGTGAATTAAAGGAATTAATTAATAGAAATCGTTCAAAACAATCGTAATGTTGAGCTTAAGGCAATCTGCTTAAAGCTCTTTTTTTGACTACTCGCTTGTGTTTTTTATTGATGACTGATATTTAACAATCCTCTAATAGGTAAAAGGTGAGGCAAAATGAACTGGCATTGGAAAGAATTACTTCCTGTAGATCGTTATACTGTTCGTACAGGGGATTATTTGCATGAAATGGATCAAAAAGTATTAACCCTTTTATATCAACCGTTAATCGGGGCATTTGCATATAGCTTGTACATGACTTTATGGAGTGAACTTGAAAAGGATAGTTATTGGAGTGATGAGAACAATCATCGCTATCTTATGACGATGATGGATGCTCCATTAGATCTTATTTATCAAGAAAGAAATAAGCTAGAAGCTATAGGTCTGTTAAAAACGTTTAAGAAAAAAGAAGATGAGTCGACTGTCTATTTGTATGAATTGCAGCCACCGATGTCATCACAAGCATTTTTTAACAATGACGTATTGAGTGTTTATTTGTATAATCGATTAGGGAAAAACAAATTTCGACAAATACGTGATCGATTTATGATAGAGAAAATTGATAAAGAAGAATATAGTGCTGTAACCCGTTCGTTCGATGAGGTGTTTTCGTCACTTCATCATTCAGAAATTGTAGCAAACCATCAATCTGAATTGATGCAAGGATTAGAATTAGATAAGCAAAAGGAAGTTATTCAAAGAACGGCAGAAGACGACATTACAATTGAAAACAGTCAGTTTGATTTTGATTTGATGCTACATGATTTATCTTCTTTTGTTGTGACGAAGGAAATGATAACAGAGGAAGTAAGAGAGGCAATAATTCGACTTTCGTTTGTGTATCGAATTGACCCATTAGAAATGAGTCGTATTTTACAGCAATCGATTATTCATGACGATGAAGTTGATTTAGCCCTTCTTCGTAAGAGGGTTCAAGAGTGGTACAAAATTGAACATGGTAGTGAGCCACCCTCTTTGGCTCTTAGAAAACAACCGCTTGAGTATCAAACTATGATTGATAAAGAGCCAGTAACAGCTGAAGAAAAGATGATTAAGCACTTTGAAACGAAATCCCCTTTAGAATTATTAGAGAGTCGCTCAGCTGGTGCAATGGTACCTCTACCTGATGTGAAGATTGTAGAAGTTCTTTTATTAGACTTTCAATTGCCAGCAGGTGTTGTGAACGTATTAATTGATTACATCTTAACAGTGAATGATATGAAACTTTCAAAACCACTAGTTGATAAAATTGCTGGTCATTGGTCAAGGAAGAATGTGAAAACAGTGAAGGAAGCAATGGAATTAGCAAGGCTTGAAAATAAAAAACAACAAGAATATAAACAGGGAAAAGAGAAACCTAAAGGTACATGGACACCTAAACCTAAAAATGTAAAAAAAGACAAATTACCTAAATGGTTAATAGAAGAAAATAAAAAGCAGACGATAGAGAAAAAAGAAGAAAAAAGTCAAAAAACTAGTAAAGACTTTGCAGAGAAGAAGCTTCAATTTGAAATGATGTTGAAGCAACGTATGGAGGAGAAGCAAAAGAGGGAGGAGTAACCTATGGAATCTATTCAATCAGCTTTTGGGGAATTAATGAATGGTCGAAAGCTTGGTAACAAGCTTGAAGATATGCAGAGAGAATTACTTAGTGATGTAAGAATACAAGAATTTTTGCAAAAGAACACAAATGTAACAAATGACATGATCGAGCGTAGCATGGCCAAAATGTTTGAATATCGAAGTGAGATTCGAAATTGTGAACAATGTCCTGGACTTGAGAAGTGTTCAAACATGATATCTGGTTACCAGCCATCATTATTTATTGATGGGAATCGTTTGAGCACAAATTATACACCTTGTTCTTTAAAACAGGCTTATGATGAACGGAAGAAAGAACAAGAGTTAGTTAAGAGTTTGTACATTCCAAAGGAGATTTTGGATGCACGTTTTGATCAGATTGAAACTGATAACGAAGTAAGACTAGAAGCAATTCACATCGCCTTTCAATTTGCTACTTCAATTAAGCCAGGTGAAGAAAGTCGTGGGCTTTATCTATATGGGAAATTTGGTGTTGGTAAAACATATATTATGGGAGCCGTTGCTAACGAATTAAAAGACCGTAATATCGAAACGCATCTCGTCTATACACCAGATTTCTTCCGTGAAATGAAACAAGGTATTTCCGACGGAAGTTTCCATGAAAAATTAGATAGAATCAAACGAGCACAAGTACTTATTCTAGACGACATAGGAGCGGAAAATATGTCTAGCTGGGTAAGGGATGAAATTCTCGGGGTTATTTTACAGTATCGTATGTTAGAGAAATTACCTACGTTATTTACATCAAATTACGATCAAGATGAGCTAGAAGAGCATCTGGCTTATTCCGATAAGGGTGGAATTGAAGAACTTAAAGCTAAGCGAATTATGGAAAGAATACGTCACTATGCTACATGCGTAAATGTTGGTGGCCATAATCGTCGAAAGTAATCAGCGTAGTGCAAGAAAAGATTTTGAATCTATGTTAGTATTAAACTAGTTTACAATTTTGGAGGAATCTCAATGAGCATAGATCTAATTCTCGAACGGGCTATTCAAGGTGAACGTATCTCTATGGAAGATGCTATCAAATTATATGAAAGTGATGAAGTAGAGAAAATGGGGGAAGTAGCAAATATAATTATGCAAAAGTGGCACCCAGAACCAATAACAACGTTTGTTATTGGACGAAATGTGAACTATACAAACTTTTGTGACACTTATTGCAAATTTTGTGCTTTTTACCGCCCACCTGGACACAAGGATGGTTACGTATTAAGTGATGAAGAAGTATATAATAAGATTCAAGAAACTGTAGATGTAGGTGGTACAGAAATCTTAATGCAAGGTGGAACAAATCCCGACCTTCCATTAAGCTACTATACTGATTTACTACGTAATATTAAAACACGTTTTAATATAACAATGCATTCATTTTCCCCTGCGGAAATCTGGAAAATAGTTGAAGTGTCAGGAAAAACTCTAGAAGAAGTATTGATAGAGTTAAAAGAGGCGGGCTTAGATTCTGTACCAGGTGGAGGAGCAGAAATTCTAACTGATAAAACACGTAATCGTGTCAGTCGTATTAAGAGTTCATGGACTGAGTGGATGGACTGTATGAAGATGGTAAAGAAAGTTGGAATGCATGGGACTGCCACAATGGTGATTGGATTAGGAGAAACGATAGAGGAACGTGCTCTTCACTTACAACGTGTTCGTGATGCACAAGACGAAACAGAATGCTTCTTAGCCTTTATTTCTTGGACATTCCAGCCTGAAAATACGAATCTTAAAGGTGAGAAAACATCTCCTAGAGAGTATTTAAAGAATGTTGCTATTTCAAGAATATTCTTAGATAATATTGCAAACTTTCAATCTTCTTGGGTTACAATGGGACCTGAAGTAGGTAAGGAATCTCTCTCTTATGGATGTAACGATTTTGGAAGCACAATGATGGAAGAAAATGTAGTTTCTGCGGCGGGGACGACACATAAGGTTAACACGAATCAAATTTTACAACTTATACGTGAAGCTGGGAAGATACCAGCTCAACGTAATACGAAGTATAATATCGTCCGGAACTTCGCAGATGAAGAAACAACTGATAAAGACTTTATTATGCAAAACTAGGGATAAATGTAGAATTGCAAATGTAAGGAGAAATAGTGTGCGCTTTTGCACTGCTATTTCTCCTTTTTTGTCTATTTAATTAATAATTCCTAACTCATAATTCATAATTGCCTCTAGCTTGTCATAGGAATGGTATAGAACGACAAACGGAATTAAGAAATCGCATATAGAGGATGCAGCAAATCATTCCATCAATAGGCAAGAGCCTACTGAAGTTTCACTTTATGGACAAGGGGGAATATCTGTTGATTTCAATACATTTTGAAGAAGAGCAAGATTGCCAGCAATTATTCAAAAAAATTATGTCGTACTTAGAGAAGTATAAACACCTTGGTTTGAAAGGAGAGGTCATTTGTAATGATATCGATGTCATTACAATTAACTATACAGACGAATATGTATTTTATAATTCATTCCAGCCGCTCCTAGTATCGATTTTGACCAATCATGTAATTGCTACAAAAGAAAGCGAGTGGTTAACTGAAATTATTGAGAATATGTTTTATTTTACAGATCCTGAGGAGCAAGAACAAATTTTGATAATCGCCCGTTCTATTTTAGAAGGCGACCGAGAGGACTTACCAAATATTACACCGTTCTTTAAACGAGATACGTTTATTTATGATGCATTTTCATCAAGCCTTGATCACAATACAACGTTCTATTATGAGCCATTTTTAACATTTCGTCTAAAGGATTATGGCGAAATGCTTATTGACTGTGTAGAAATTGCGATTGATGAATACTTTCTAGAACAAGAATACCAAAATATGATCGAAAATTTACGTCAATTTTTAAGAATAACACCATCGATTCATGATACATTGCATTTAGTTTACGATGGGGAGCAATTTACTTTTTACGATAAGGTATACAAACAAATTCATGTAAACGAATTAGCGAAACATTTGAGAGAAGAGCTGGTGTTTGAAGAGGATTTGGAAGTAAGTGAAATGGTTATAAGTCCGCTAGTAAGCATGCTTCCTTCTCATTTAAATGTGTATAGTGATGACGTTGATCATGGAATCTTACTGACGATTCAAGCGTTATTTGAAGAACGAGTTGTCCTGCAACCGTTAGAGGCCTTTCGAATAAAATCTCAACTTTTATAAAGGCTTTTCTTTATAAAATGTAATATGAAAATATTGTTTTTGTATTAGGGTTGATTTTCTTAGTCGAAATTTCTATAATACTACATAGTTAGTGAAAATAACTGTACAAAGTGTCGATGAGGACAATAGTCTTTTTTTACGGTTTTACAGAAAGGGAAGTCATGGCTGAGAGCTTCCTAATACGAGAAATGGACTTACCACCTCTGAACTTCAGCAGGGAACCAACTTGTAGTATCTGCTGACGGCTACAGACCGTTATTCTTGAACCATGAGCCAATAGGTGAGCTATGTTTATTTAGCGATTTATTGGAAACAAGGGTGGAACCACGAGAGATAACACTCGTCCCTTTGCTATATTTGTAGCAGGGATCGAGTGTTTTTTTATGCATTTACAAACACAAGAGGAGTGGAAAACAGATGGGACAAGTACAAATTACATTTCCAGACGGAGCAGTTAAGGAGTTTGAACAAGGTGTAACTCCAGAAGAGATTGCAGGGTCTATTAGTCCAGGATTAAGAAAGAAAACAATTGCAGGGAAAGTGAACGGAAAAGTTATCGATGTAACTCGTGGAATAGAAGAGGATGCATCGATTGAACTTGTAACGTTAGATAATAAGGAAGGTCTAGAAGTGTACCGTCACAGTACAGCTCACTTAATGGCACAGGCGATTAAGCGTCTTTATCCAGAAGTAAAGCTTGGAATTGGTCCAATTATTGAAGATGGCTTCTATTATGATATTGAGATGCCACATACATTAACACCAGAAGACTTACCAAAGATTGAAAAAGAAATGAAGAAAATCATCAACGAAAATCATGAAATTAAGCGTAGAGAAGTAACTCGTGAAGAGGCGTTAGCAATTTATGAAGAGCTTGGTGATCATTTAAAGCTTGAGTTAATTCGTGAGTTACCTGAGGGTGAGTCTATTACGATTTATGACCAAGGAGAGTTCTTTGATTTATGTCGTGGACCACATCTACCTTCTACAGGAAAAATTAAAGCGATAAAACTACTAAGTATTGCTGGTGCTTACTGGCGTGGAAACAGTGACAACCAAATGCTTCAACGTATTTACGGTACATCATTTCCTAAGCAAGCACAGCTTGATGAGCATTTACATTTCATTGAAGAAGCACAAAAGCGTGACCACCGTAAGTTAGGAAAAGAATTACAATTATTTATGTTCTCAGAAGAGGCTCCTGGTATGCCGTTCTATTTACCAAAAGGACAAATCATCCGTACAGAGCTTGAAAACTTCTCGCGTGGCCTACAGAGAAAAGCAGGCTATGATGAAGTTCGTACGCCGCTAATGATGAACCAACGTTTATGGGAGCAATCTGGACACTGGGATCACTACCATGAAAACATGTACTTCTCAGATGTAGATGAAACAAAATTTGCGATGAAGCCAATGAACTGTCCTGGTCACATGATGGTATTCAAAAATGAGCTACATTCTTATCGTGATCTTCCAATTCGTATGGCTGAATTTGGACAAGTTCATCGACATGAGCTAAGTGGTGCACTGAATGGTATGCTTCGTGTACGTACATTTACTCAAGATGATGCTCATATCTTTGTTACACCACAACAAATTGAGGCAGAAATTAAGGATGTATTTAAGTTAATTGATGAAATTTATAGCACATTTGGCTTCGAATATTCAGTTGAGCTATCTACTCGTCCGGAAGATTCTATGGGAGACGAAAATCTATGGGAACAAGCAGAAAATGCGTTACGTAATGTGTTAACTGACCTTCAAATTGATTATCATCTAAATGAAGGAGACGGAGCATTCTACGGTCCGAAAATTGACTTCCACATCAAAGATGCACTGAAACGTTCACACCAATGTGCAACGATTCAGTTAGACTTCCAAATGCCAGAGAAGTTTGATTTAACATACGTTGATGAAAACAATCAAAAGGTTCGTCCGGTAGTAATTCACCGTGCGATTTATGGTTCAATTGATCGCTTCTTCGGTATTTTAGTTGAGCATTTTGCGGGGGCATTCCCAACATGGTTAGCTCCAATCCAAGTTGAAGTTATTCCAGTATCAGACGTTCATTTAGAGTACGCAAAAGAAGTGAAGAAGAAGCTTCAGCAAGCTGATATTCGAGTGCATTTAGATACAAGAAATGAGAAAATCGGCTATAAGATTCGTGAAGCGCAAATGCAAAAAATTCCTTACATGCTTGTACTAGGAGATAAAGAAATCGAAGCTGCCGGTGTTAATGTTCGTAAATATGGTGAGCAAGATTCACAATCACTAGGTTTAGAATCATTTATTGAAACAATGACGGAAGAAATTAAAACTAGAAAGCGTTAAATAGTACTTTGACCACAGGAAAGTCGTACATTTAGTGATTACTATACTAAATGTGCGACTTTTTTCATTTGAAATTAGTACTAGTGATATTCATTGAAAAAAAGAGAATATCGTTGCTAGTTCTAACCAAAACAAGTAAAATTAAGAGAAAGACAACAATAAAATAAAACATGAGAAAATAGAAAATCTTATAACTAAAAACTGAAAAGCTAATGTGTAAGATACAGATATAACTATTGCCTCATTAATGAAAATGAGGAGGGGGATTATGAGTTGGCAGCCAACCAAAGATGGACTAATCAGTAGTTTTCAAGAACTTAAGCAACTGATAGAAACGGTTGAAAGCAAAGATAAAGTCGTATTGAAACCATTGTTAAATGAACTTGAAGATTATATTTTAGCATTAGATAATTCCTCCATTCTTGCTGTAACAGATACGTGCGGAATTATCATTGATGTTAATGAAACATTTAGTGAGATTTCTAAATATACACGTGAAGAGTTAATTGGACAAAAACATAGCCTTCTTAAATCAGGATATCATTCCAATGAGTTTTATAAAAATTTATGGGATACGATTTCTAGTGGGGAAGTTTGGGAAGGTGAAATAAAAAACAAGGCGAAAGATGGTAGCTACTATTGGGTTAAGACAAAAATCTATCCTTTCTTTAATGAAAATGGAGTGCCCTATAAATATATTTCCGTTCGTTCAGATATTACTCGAGGAAAACGCTATGAGGAACGGTTGCGTACTGCGCTAAAAAATGACTTCACTACCATTGTCAAGAGTCTCCAAAACTTTGTCTTTAAAGTAAAAAAGAACTCTGATGGTAAATTCATTTTTACATTGTTTGAAGGGAAATTGGCTGAAGAAATTGGTTTAAATACAAAAATTGTTTTTAGTAAAACACCTTTTGAAATTCTGCATAAGGAACTGGCTGAACAGCTAAACCTTAGTATTGAACAAGCTTATCTAGGTGAATCGGTACGATTTGAAAATTCTTTTAAAGGTCGATTTTTTCATACAACTTTATCACCAATAAAAAAGGGAGAAGAGGTTGTATCGGTTGTTGGTTCGGTAAGTGATATAAGTGATTTAAAGAAATCAGAGCTAAAAATTAAACATATGGCGTATCACAACCAATTAACGAATCTACCTAATCGTCAGATGTTTGATGAAGATTTAGTTGGTAGTTTAGAGTCAGTCCGTAAATTTAAGCAGTCAATGTCGATTGTTATGCTTGATTTGGATCACTTTAAGCATATTAATGATTCTTCAGGACACTCTGTTGGTGATGCAATTCTACTGAAGATCGCTAAACGTCTAGAGCAAATAGACTTCCTTAAGCTTAAAGTAGGACAATCTGCTGTCTATCATTTAGGTGGCGACGAATTTATTATTCTATTACAAGAGTTTAAACAGAAGGATATTGATAAAATAGTTAAAAATATCTTATCCGTCTTTGAGGTTCCATTTACGTACAAAGATATTGAATTTTATCTTTCGGTAAGTGCCGGAGTCAGTATGTACCCTTTAAATGGAGATAGTGCAGAAGAACTTCTGAAAAACGCAGATACAGCTTTGTTTGAAGCAAAGTATAACGGTAGAAATACGTATCGACTTTATAGTCCAGAGATGAATAAAAACCTTTTAAAGAAGCTTCAAATAGAAACCGAATTAAGAAAAGCGTTAACGAAGGAAGATGAATTTGTATTATTTTATCAACCTCAAATTGATTTGCAATCAAATAAAATTGTAGGTGTAGAAGCATTGATTCGTTGGATTCACCCTACTAGAGGCTTTGTTTCACCTGGAGAGTTTATTCCTGTTGCGGAAGATACAGGGTTAGTTATTCCTTTAGGGGAATGGGTATTAAAACGAGCTTGTCAGCAAATGAAGCAATGGAAGACAGATGGTATTCAAGATATTAAAGTGTCTGTTAACATTGCTACAAGTCATTTTCAACGACCAGATTTCGTCGAGATGATTTTACGTGTATTGAAAGAAACAGGTCTTGAGAGCCGTAGTTTAGAATTAGAAATTACAGAAAATAGTTTGATGGAAAATACAGAATCCTCAGCGAAGGTACTGAAACGATTGAAGGAAGTTGGTATTGATATTTCGATTGATGATTTCGGAACAGGATACTCTTCTCTTGGTTACCTGAAGTCATTTCCAATTACAACTCTTAAAATAGATCAATCATTTGTACGTGATTTAGTAAAGGATTCAGATGATCGCGCAATTGTAACAACGATTATTAATTTAGCAAAAAATCTTAGGATGAAGGTAATCGCTGAGGGAGTTGAAACAGAAGAAACCCTCCAATTTTTGAGAAGTGAAGGGTGTCATGAAATGCAGGGGTATTTATTTAGTAAGCCATTGCAGGAAGAGGATTTAATTCCATTTATAAAAAAAGTGAATGCGATATAGCAAGAATAGTGAGTAAAGGTCGACTTATTATGTTAGTGTTGCATGTAAGTCGACCTTTTTGTTTTGTCGTTTGCTGTAGGAATTGTTTACTTTATGAAAAAATAACCATTGCATAAAACAATAAATTTAGTTACGATAGTAAAGTCAAAAAAAATAATTTGACACCTCCAATGAAGTATGATAAATTTAGTAAGTAAATTAATAGGATATAAAGCAAGCAGGAGCGCCCGCTTCTCACCTGATTGACGCAATAGTGTAGTTGACAGGTTGACATTTTTTAATGGGAGTAGTGTGGGCGAAGTATGCCGACGCTTTTTATGTTGTTGTCAAAAAAACAGGTGTTTTTTTGATAAATAAAGTGATAATCTTAAACTGATATTCCGGTATTCAAATGTTATCGTTATATCGTTAATGATTGAGTAGCAGCGCTAAATAATGCTTTGATCCGTTTTAAAAAACCATGGAGGTGGCTCATTATTAGTAAGGACATGTTAGTGAACGAGGGCATTCGTGCCCGTGAAGTACGTCTCGTAGGTGCCAATGGAGATCAAATTGGAGTCAAGTCTCGTCAAGAAGCTTTAGAAATGGCTCAGAATGCGAATCTAGACTTAGTTATGGTTGCACCGACAGCTAAACCGCCAGTATGTCGTATTATGGACTACGGAAAGTTTAGATATGAGCAACAAAAGAAAGATAAAGAAGCTCGTAAAAATCAAAAAGTTATCAATATTAAGGAAGTTCGTTTAAGCCCGACAATTGAGGACAATGACTTTAATACAAAGCTTCGCAACGCAAGAAAGTTTCTTTCTAAAGGAGACAAGGTGAAAGCTGCAATTCGTTTCCGTGGACGTGCGATTACTCATTCACAGATTGGTAAAGTTGTTCTTGAGCGTCTAGCAAAGGAATGCGAAGATATTGCTACAATAGAAGCAAAACCAAAAATGGAAGGTCGTAGTATGTTTTTGGTACTAGCTCCTAAAGCTGAAAAATAATATCAGCCAATGAAAAGTTCGAATAACTTCTTAAAGGAGGAAATGACAAATGCCTAAAATGAAAACTCACAGAGGCGCTGCAAAGCGTTTCAAGAAAACAGGAAGTGGAAAATTAAAGCGTGCACACGCTTTTACTAGTCACTTATTCGGAAACAAATCACAAAAGCAAAAACGTAAATTACGTAAGGCTGCAGTGGTTACTTCAGGAGATTTCAAGCGTATTCGTGAAATGTTAACGTACAAGAAAAAGTAATAACACTAAGGGAAAGTTAAAAGGAGGGTTTAACGATGCCAAGAGTAAAAGGCGGATATGTCGCTCGTCGTCGTCGTAAGAAAGTATTAAAATTAGCTAAAGGTTACCGTGGTTCGAAGCACCGTTTATTTAAAACAGCACAAGGTCAGGTAATGAAATCATTACTTTATGCATACCGTGACCGTCGTCAAAAGAAACGTGATTTCCGTAAATTATGGATCACTCGTATCAACGCGGCAGCTCGTATTAACGGACTATCATACAGCCGTATGATGCACGGATTAAAAGTTGCTGGTGTTAACGTAAACCGTAAAATGCTAGCTGACTTAGCTGTAAACGACGAAGCAGCGTTTGCACAATTAGCTGAACAAGCAAAATCAAACTTAAAATAAGTTGAAATAAAGAGTGTAGTCACTAACGACTACATTCTTTTTTTTGCTTGGAAACTATATAATTCTTAAAAGAAGGATCAGTGAGAGAGATTGTAAGGAGCTCGTTCAGCAAAAAAAATCTTGGTATATTATACCAAATCAGTAATGAAAAAATAACCGTGTAGGAGTTTACAATGTTACTAATATATTTTATAGTTGTAAATGCTTTAGCTTTTAGCTTAATGGGAATAGACAAAAGACGAGCAAGGAAGAATGAGTGGCGTATTGCTGAAAAAACACTAATGTATGTCGCTTTAATAGGCGGTTCTATAGGGATTTTTCTTGGGATGAAGCAGTTTAGACATAAGACGAAACGTCGTCTATTTAAGATTGGAGTTCCTTTAATAATTTGGGCTCAATTAATTGTCCTTTTTCTCTATTTCTCTAACATCCTTTCACTCATTATGTCATAAACATAGACAAAGGGGGAATCGAAAATGGAACATGTTGTCGAAGGAATGGTTCCTGTCATCGAGAATAGTGGCTGGCTTGCCCCGTTATTATTTATTTTTCTACACGTATTTAGACAAGTATTCTTTATACCTGTTGTAATTATTTGTTTATTAGGTGGCTACTTGTTTGGCATTGTTTACGGTACGATATATTCTATAATTGGATTAACTGCTGTCAGTATTGTATTCTATTATATTGTTAAAGCCTTTCCAAGTTGGCTTGAGAAATTATCAAAAATGAAGAATAAATGGTTAGGGGAACGTGAGCAATTAAATCTAGCGCAAATCATGATTTTACGATTAATGCCCCTTATTCATTTTCACTTAGTCTCTCTTTATTTAATAGAGACGACGAAAGATTTTAGAGAGTATTGTAAGTATTCCTTTTATGCTTGTATTCCTCCAGCATTAGCGTACACTGCTTTTGGACATATTATTTCTGAACTGCCATTACAAGTAGGTCTTGCTTTTGTATGTATGCTAGCAGCATTGTTTTACTTTGTTGGAAAAAAGGAAACACAGTATAAGTGGAATGAATTTTTTGAAACTAAATCAACATAATCAAGAAGCCGGAAAGGTTTAATCTTCCCGGCTTTTTAGCAATGAGTGTGGGTACTATTTGTATTAGGTCATTGCTTTTTTGTTTAATTTTTCAAAAATTCTTTAACAGGGCTCTTCCATTCAATCGTTGCATTTGGGTAGTGGATTAGAACTTCTTGCTCAATAAAGTAAAAGTCCTGACGATCTAGACCTTGAAGCAGTTGTGTGTTCTTTGCCCACATATAAACAGAAACGACCTCAAAAGATTGCTCCGTCGTTCCAAGGTATTTCTCTCCCTCAAACATTACACCTTTATAAGTGATTAAAAAGTTCTTTCTCACATTTTGTTTCTCATCATGGAAGTAGAATTCTTTTTTCTCATGGGCAAGCTCGAGCTTCCGCTTAGGATTAAGGATGTATTTGATAACACTGTAAATAAGAACAATAATAGCGACAATCAACAAAAGCCGAAACATAATAACCATACGATGCCTCCTTATATATATATTTTACAATTGTTTCTTAGTCATTCACAATAGTTCAATTAACTTTCTCTTATTCTATACGAAATAAGACGTGTTGAGGTTGCATTTGTTATAATATTTTATAGATAAGACAAATCAACACATCCCACTCTCAAACATGAGAATAA
Source organism: Bacillus sp. FJAT-45350 (assembly GCF_002335805.1). Taxonomy (NCBI): domain Bacteria; kingdom Bacillati; phylum Bacillota; class Bacilli; order Caryophanales; family Bacillaceae; genus Bacillus; species Bacillus sp. FJAT-45350. The sequence continues at coordinate 411,932 of NZ_NISU01000002.1, forward strand.
AGGATACATAGGAGAATTACAATGAACCTAAAAAAACTATTTTCACTTCAGCTTGAATTGGACAACCGAATTATCGAGGAGCATCGATTAGAGGGACGGAACGTATTTAAAGAAAAAATCCTCGCATTGCAAGTGGAGGTAGGAGAGCTTGCGAATGAAACACGTTGCTTTAAGTATTGGAGCCATAAATCAGCAGCTCCTCATGAAAAAATACTAGAGGAGTATGTTGATGGTGTTCATTTTATCCTTTCTATAGGATTGTCGTTGAATTACACAGGCACTATTAATGATATTCAACGGGAGCATAAAAGTACGAATCTTGTAGAGCAGTTTCAAGTAGTGTTTTCTAAAATTAGTGCATTTGTTCACCAATCTACAATTGAAACATTTGAAGATCTATTCAATGAGTACCTAGTGTTAGGTGAAATACTAGGATTTACGACTAATGATATTGAAGAAGCATATTATAAGAAGAATGAGATCAATCATCAACGTCAGGACGAAGGGTATTAAAAGCTATATGAATGTAATAGTGTTATTACTACCTACTACTACGGTTTAAGTGGATCGTTTGAGTATCTAAACATATTTGGCTTATACTAAGATAGTGTTTTAAAAAGTATTTGAAGGAGGTTATTACATGACAAAGCTAGATGCAACATTACAAATGTTGAAAGATTTAACTGATGCAAATGGTGTTCCTGGTAATGAGAAGGAACCAAGAGAGGTAATGAAGAAATACATAGCTCCATTTGCTGATGAGGTAACGACAGATAACTTAGGTAGCTTAATTGCTAAAAAGACTGGCTCAGTAGAAGATGGTCCAAAAATAATGGTAGCTGGTCACTTAGATGAAATAGGGTTTATGGTAACGAATATTGATGATAAAGGATTCTTGAAATTCCAAACAGTTGGTGGCTGGTGGGAGCAAGTAATGCTTGCTCAGCGCGTAACGATTATGACAAAGGAAGGAAACGTTCCTGGTGTCATTGGTTCAAAGCCACCACATATTTTAGCTCCAGAGGCACGCAAAAAATCAGTAGATAAAAAAGATATGTTTATTGATATTGGTGCGTCAAGCAAAGAAGAAGCAATGGAATTTGGTGTAAGACCCGGAGATTCAGTCGTACCAGTATGTGATTTTACAGTAATGAAAAATGAAAAATATTTAATGGCAAAGGCTTGGGATAATCGTATTGGATGTGCGATTGCTATCGAGGTGTTACGTCAATTGAAAGAAGCTGACCACCCTAACACAGTTTACGGTGTAGGTACAGTTCAAGAAGAGGTTGGGCTTCGTGGGGCAAGAACGTCCGCTCATCAAATTAAGCCTGATATTGGATTTGCAGTTGATGTTGGTATTGCAGGAGATACTCCAGGTGTTACTGAAAAAGAAGCACTTGCAAAAATAGGAGAAGGACCTCAAATCATCATGTATGATGCATCAATGGTTTCTCACAAAGGTCTACGTGACTTTGTAACGACTACAGCAGATGAAGCAGGTATTCCATATCAATTTGACTTTGTAGCAGGTGGAGGAACAGATTCAGGTGCAATTCACTTAACAGCTAACGGTGTACCAGCGCTTTCAATTACTATTGCTACACGTTACATTCATACACACGCTGCAATTTTACATCGTGATGACTTTGAAAATGCAGTTAAGCTAATTGTCGAAGTAATTAAGAAGTTAGACAAGGATACTGTAAAAGAAATCACTTTTGACTAAGTGAGTAAATTAACTAACTCAAAAAACCGATGAAATGTTCATCGGTTTTTTTGCTTTAAAAATAAATACTGTAATGGGGGTAATTGATAGCATATTCCAAGAGGGGCAATGGCTTAGCACATTACTTACAAGAAAAATGCTATGCGTTTTTCTTAATTAACCCTTTAACCCTTGTGTAATTTGAGAAACCATTTGCTTTTTATCTTGTTCACTAGCTTGATTCCAGCAAACTTCGAATAATACCCCTAATCCGGGTAACATTTTTTCTTCACCACTCTGAACAGCATCTACAATAGTTGACTCGACCTGTTGCTCGTTACTCCCAGCAACATTTGATAAGACAGCACCACGAAGGTTGAAACTCATTCTTAACACCTCTCTTTCACTACTTATGTATAGGTGATGAACGAAGTTATATCCATCCCTTGTACTAATAGTATGTAGAGTAGAAGGACATTTTATGTAAGAACATTACACCTTTTACTAAATAAAAAGAAAAAAATACATGTATATATGATTAGAACTGGTGCAATTGTGAAAAAACGTTAGTATACTAGTTAAGTCATGAAAAGGTCGAACTTTACCTTTTCATGACTTAACTAGGCAATGAGCGGAACCGTTGCATGTTTTAAGTCCGTTTTAAGTGGTCTTCTTATAACGGCGCGCAACGAGAGAAGCCATTGCAAGAAACATGGGTAAGATGAAAAGGTCGAACTTTACCTTTTCATGACTTAACTATTTGAAAGTAAATGGACCGTAAGAAGGAGAACCATATGAATCGAATTGAATCAGTACAAAACCCTAAAGTGAAGGTATGGAAAAAGCTTCACTCTAAAAAAGGTCGTGACAAGGAAGGCTTGTTTATTGTAGAAGGCCTGCATCTTGTCGAAGAAGTCCTCAAGTCAGAGGTGAAGCTCAAAGAGTTAATCGTCGAGGAATCAGTTGAAATTCCTAACGAATGGCAAATAGATTCTAAGTCAGTCATACAAGTTACAGAAAGAGTGTTTAAAGAAATATCTGAAACAGAAACACCACAAGGCTATATTGCGATCTGTCACCAATTGAAAAGTACAGAAATTGGAACGGAAGAAGGTAAATTTCTCTTATTAGATGGGGTACAGGATCCAGGGAATGTCGGTACGATGATTCGTACCGCAGATAGCGCCGGTATTAGCGCAGTAATTCTAGGTGAGGGTTCAGTTGATGTTTATAATAGTAAAGTAATAAGAGCGACTCAAGGTTCCCTTTTTCATTTACCAATTGTAAAAGGGAATTTGACGGAATGGATTACGTCGTTTAAATCAAATAAGGTCCCTGTCTTTGGCACATCTCTTACAGAAGCAAGCACTTATACAGCGATTCAACCACAAGAACATTTTGCTTTAATTGTTGGTAATGAAGGTGAAGGAGTGAAGCAAGATATATTACAGCAAACTGACCAGAACATTTACATCCCGATTTATGGTAAGGCAGAATCATTAAATGTGGCAGTAGCAACAGGAATCTTACTTTACTATTTGCGCGGATAGAGTTTGAACTATAATGTGCTCATTACTTTATTGTTCAAATGAAGTAATGAGCAGAGACATTGTAATTACTCCACTCAACCTTGGAGCTTTACTTTAAACATCCAATTAGTTAGCGTAATCAAACTTGATACACTTGCACTGATTAGTTTTTTTTTCTATAATAGAATTTGTTTGTTGAAAAAGGTCGTTTTTCCCTTTTTGAGTAAACTATAACTAAAAAGAATTTGAAGCGATGAAAGAGAGTAGTAGCCTGAATACCGCTATGTAGGGAGGAAATGTCTTAGATTGAAAGCATTTCTATAGTAGGAGCAGATGAATTCACTCTGGAGCTGTCACCGGATAATAAGGATTTCCTTATTAAGGATGAACCGGCAATAAAGCCGTTATCAATACACGAGTGAGCAACAGATCTGTTGCTAATTAGGGTGGTACCGCGAGTCTTCGTCCCTTTCTGGGAAGAAGGCTCTTTTTGTAATACTGAGTTATGAATGATAAGTGATGAATTAAATGAGCTAGTACTTTGCTAAGTGCTGAATAATGAGTGATGAATTAAATGGAAAAAAGTGAACAGCGAGAAGAACTTAAATATAGCACCTTCCATCAATTTATAACTCATAACTCGTAATTCATAATTAATATCTATAACTCATAATTCATTATTAATTTTAAAACTGGAGGGATTTGAAGATGCAAGAGCGTTTAAACGAGTTGAAAAATGAAGCTTTAGCAAAAGTTGAAAAAGCATCAGACTTGAAGGCAATACAAGATGTTCGCGTTGCTTATTTAGGTAAAAAGGGTCCGATTACTGAAGTACTTCGTGGTATGGGGAAGCTTTCTGCTGAAGAACGTCCAGTAGTAGGGCAAATCGCAAATGATGTTCGTGAGGCAATTACAGTAAGTCTTGAAGCAAAGGAAATAGTGCTTGAGAGGGCTGAAGTGGAGCGTAAGCTAGCTGAAGAAAGTATTGATGTAACTCTTCCAGGACGTCCAGTTCAACTAGGAAGCCGTCATCCGTTAACTAGTGTTGTAGAACACTTGGAGGATGTATTCATTGGAATGGGCTTTACAGTAGCAGAAGGCCCTGAAGTAGAGACAGATTATTATAATTTTGAAGCATTAAATCTACCTAAGGATCATCCAGCACGTGATATGCAGGATTCGTTTTATATTACAAATGAGTTATTACTCCGTACACATACATCACCAGTACAAGCAAGAACTATGGAGAAGTATAAAGGCCAAGGTCCAGTAAAAATTATTTGTCCCGGAAAAGTATTCCGTCGTGATGATGATGATGCAACACATTCACATCAATTTATGCAAATTGAAGGTCTTTACATAGACGAAAACGTAAGAATGAGTGATTTAAAAGGAATTTTGGAGACATTTGCAAAAAAATTCTTTGGTCCAAATCAAAAAATTCGCCTACGTCCAAGCTTCTTTCCATTCACAGAGCCGTCTGTAGAGGTTGATTTAACATGTGTTATGTGTGAGGGAGAAGGATGTCGAGTTTGTAAGCAATCAGGCTGGATCGAAGTATTAGGAGCAGGAATGGTTCATCCTCGAGTTCTTGAAATGGGTGGATTTGATCCGAAGAAATACAGTGGATTTGCATTTGGAATGGGTGTAGAACGTCTAGCAATGCTTAAATACGGAGTAGATGATATTCGTCATTTCTATACAAACGATTTCCGATTCTTAAATCAATTTAAACGAGCGTAAAGGAGGAAGAGTTCATGTTAGTATCATACCGCTGGTTACAAGAGTACGTAGATTTAAAAGGTTTAACTGCTAATGATATCGCAGAAAAATTAACACGAGGTGGTATCGAGGTAGATATCATCCATAACTTAAATAAAGGAATTACAGGTGTAGTTGTTGGACATATTCTAGAATGTAATCAACATCCAAATGCAGATAAATTAAATGTTTGTAAGGTGGATATTGGTGAAGAAGAGCCAGTTCAAATTATCTGTGGTGCGAAGAATGTTGGAGCAGGACAGAAGGTAGCAGTGGCGAAAGTTGGAGCAGTATTACCTGGTAATTTTAAAATTAAAAAAGCTAAGCTTCGTGGTGAAGCATCTCATGGAATGATCTGTTCACTACAAGAGTTAGGAATTGAAGGTAAGCTTGTAGCGAAGGAATACTCTGAAGGGATTTATGTTTTTCCAACTGATGCAGAAGTAGGAACAGATGCTCTAGAACTATTAGGGCTTAACGATGAAGTACTAGAGTTAGATTTAACACCAAACCGTGCAGACTGCTTAAATATGATGGGTGTTGCTTATGAGGTAGCTGCCCTTCTTGGACAAGATGTGAAGCTTCCACAAATCCAAACGGAAACTTCTAGTGAAACAGCATCTGATTATGTATCTGTAAAAGTAGAAGCGACAGAGGACAACCCATACTATGGAGCAAAAATGATTAAAGGGGTAAAAATAGGTCCATCACCATTATGGCTACAAAATCGTCTAATGGCAGCTGGAATTCGTCCAATTAGCAATGTTGTTGACGTAACAAACTATGTACTACTTGAATACGGACAACCTCTTCATGCCTTTGACTACGACCGTTTTGGTTCGAAGGAAGTACTAGTACGCCGGGCAACTGAAGGGGAAGAGGTTGTTACATTAGATGACGTAACAAGAAAGCTTTCTTCAGAGCATCTTGTTATTACAAATGGTAAAGAACCTGTAGCAGTTGCTGGTGTTATGGGTGGAGCAAGCTCAGAAGTAAATGATGATACTACAACTATTTTGTTAGAGGCAGCTTATTTCGAAGGGACAAGAGTACGGATAGCTTCAAGAGATTTAGGGTTAAGAAGTGAAGCTAGTCTTCGTTATGAAAAAGGTGTTGATCCTAAACGTGCTTCAGAAGCAGCAGAACGTGCAGCATCTCTAATTGTTGAATTAGCTGGTGGTACTGTTGTTGATGGTATCGTTGAGCATAAAACAATAGATATACAAGAAAACGTAGTATCAATTTCAGTAGAACGTATTAACCAAGTGCTTGGTACAGCGATTGATGGTTCGGAAGTTGCTTCAATCATTGAGCGTCTACAATTCTCATATAAACAAGACGGAAATCAATTTGAGATTACAGCACCAACTAGAAGAGCTGATATTCGTATCGAAGAGGATGTCATTGAAGAGGTAGCTAGACTGTATGGATATGATGCAATCCCTACAACATTACCTATTGGTTTAACAACACCTGGTGCGTTAACACCATATCAAGCCAAACGACGCAAAGTACGTCGTTATTTAGAAAAAGCTGGACTAGCTCAAACGGTTACTTATTCACTAACGAGCCCTGAAAAGGCAAAGGGATTTGGTGATGAGCAAACGAATATAAACCCTGTACAACTTTCAATGCCTATGAGTGAGGATAGAAGTACACTTCGTACTAGTCTAATTCCACATCTTCTGGATTTAGCGACGCATAACATAAATCGTAAAGTGGCTGATGTTTTTGCTTATGAAGTAGGTTCAATCTTCTTATCAGAGGAAGATCAAATTACAAAGCAACCGACTGAAAAAGAAATGGTAGCTGGTCTGTTCACAGGACAATGGTTACAGCATGCGTGGCAAGGTGAAAAGAAAGCAGTTGACTTCTATGTAGCTAAAGGAGTATTAGAAGGCCTGTTCGCTGAATTAGGATTAACGGATGTTATTACTTATCAACAAGGGAACAAAATAGGTATGCATCCTGGAAGAGCAGCCGTTGTATTACTAGCTGGGAAAGAAATTGGATACATCGGTCAGCTCCATCCAACTGTTGAAAAAGATAATGACCTAAATGAAACGTATGTGTTCCAATTGGATTTAGAGGTATTACTAGGGTATGAAGTTAGTGATGTTTTCTATCAAGCAATACCACGCCATCCAGCAATTACTAGAGATATTGCACTAGTTGTGAACGAAGATGTTCAGGCAGGAGCAGTTCAAGAAGTTATTGTAAAAGCAGGAGGAGAATTACTTAAGAATGTTCACCTGTTTGATTTGTATCAAGGAGAGCATATGGAAGCAGGGAAGAAATCCCTTGCATTTTCTTTAACATATTTTGACCCAGAGAAAACACTAACAGATGAAGAAGTGACGAAAGTTCATGAACAAGTACTAACGCAATTACAAGAAACAATTGGTGCGACTTTACGTGCCTAACGGTGGGAGATAATGACGTTTCAAGTAAGCAATATACGTCAAATGAAAGAAGTTCAGCCACTTGTTTGGAGTATTGTGTTTGAACTTAATAATAAATCTTTTGGTTATATGACGGATTTATTATATGTGAAGGAAACACAGACATGGATTTGTACGAAAATGATTCCACATGAATTAACAAGTTTACTGGAGCAACAAACTTGTCCTCTATGTGAAGATGATAGAATTAGTTGTACGGTAGCAAGTAAGCACCATAATGAAATTATGCCAAGCGTATTGGCTAGTAAACAATTTCGAGATAATGTGTTAGCTAGTTCTGAGGATGATTTTAGCTTTGAGCAAATCCAATATGTAAATAACAAAAAAGAGTGGGTACAATTATTTAATCAAAATCAAAACCCAGAGTGAGTACAATCGAGGGGACTGAAAAAGTGTGGTATTCACTTTTTCAGTCCCTTTCATGCATTATCTAGCAAGTTTCTTTGCTTTTTCCGTATTGGCAAAGTGGAATTTTGTTAGTTTCTTAACGAAGTCAATTCCATGCTGCTTTATTAATAGTGCTGCTACATCATCAACTTTCGAGCCAGCTCCTTTTGGAAGTTGAACGCCTGCTAATTGACTTAGCTTATCCCATTCCATTAAAAAGGCGTATCTTGCAATAATTGAGGCTGCCGCAACAGATAAATGAACGCTTTCTCCCTTTGTGCTAAAGTATACTCGGTCCTTTACAACATTCTTTTCCCCTTTTAAATAGTTAAAATAGGTTTGGGGAAGTGCAAATTGGTCAATGAGAATTCCCTCACATGTATCATTATCAATTTTACCGATCACCTTTAACAATGCTCTGTTATGTAGGATAGCTTTCATTTTCCCTTGAGACATTCCTTGTGCTTGTAGTTCATTATATTTTTCATTATGAAGTACATAAAGGGCATAAGGGATTTCTTTAATAAGTCTTTGAGCAATAGAGACAATTTGTGGGTCCTTTAAGTTCTTTGAATCTTGAACCCCTAACGCTTTTACATGCTCGATTTGCTCTGATTGTACATAAGCTGCGACGACGGTCATCGGACCGAAATAATCACCAGTGCCTACTTCATCAGAACCTATTAGTGAAAGTTTGGATACGTTTGTAGGCAAAAATGCACTACTAGCTGCTTTCTTAGGTGAAGATTTTTTCTCCTCGACAGTTCCCCATTTTGCTGCTTCAATTTCTGCATTCTGCCCCTGGAAAAGAACCTTGCCTGATTTGTAGGCAGTAATTGTACACCCAGGTGGTTTAGCCGCGAATACGCCACCTTGTGGAACTTTTGGTTGGATGTGAGTTGCGTATTTTTGCTTCATAGTATCCATTATTTTTGGTGAAACCTTTAGTACTGCAGTAGCCATATATCCAACTCCTTATGTAGAAATTTTAGAAAAAATTAGGTTGCCTTTTTCTTATAGCATAACAGATGTAAGTTGACTGAGGCTAACATTATCATGAGACAAGTAAGTACTCAATATAATTGATAATAAAGTGGGTACCCAAATTCCACCACTTCCACATATTTTCTTAATGTCAGGTTCATGGTATGATAAAATATAGGAGTGTTTTAGAAAAATCGACAAAGTCGGTTTTCTTATGTTAGGGGGCTTTTTGGTGGCAGACCAGATAGAGAAAAAACGGACGACAGTTTCCATCTATGGACAACAGTATACGATTGTTGGCTATGAGAAACCGACGCATGTAAAAGAAGTAGCTAACTTAGTTGATAAAAAAATGAATGAAATAAAGAAATTGAATCCGTATCTCGATACAACGAGATTAGCTGTATTAACAGCACTTAATATTGTCGATGACTATATTAAGTTAAAAAATCAGTTAGAAGAGATTACAAACAAACAAGAAACTGAAGAGGACGACGATTAACATGCTCAGTTTACTTATACTTATCTTATTAATTAGTAGCTACTTTATAGGGTTACGTAGAGGTCTTATCTTACAGCTGGTCCATTTAGTAGGATTCATTGCCGCTCTTATAGTAGCATATGTTTTTTATAAGGATTTAGCATTCTATATTAGACTATGGATTCCATATCCTCAGCTATCACCAGATAGTCCAGTTACTATGTTAATAGAAGCACTCAACTTTGAAACGGTTTATTACTCTGGTATTGCCTTTGCAATATTATTTATTGCAACGAAAATTTTTATGCAAATTATAGGTTCTATGCTTGATTTCTTAGCTCGACTTCCGATTTTACGGACATTTAATCGCTGGACGGGTGGAGTGCTAGGTTTTCTAGAAGTGTATCTGATTATTTTTGTCTTATTAAATGTAGCTGCACTTATTCCAATTGAGTTTATACAATCAATGCTGAACCGGTCATTACTAGCCCAACTCATAATAAATCATACTCCATTTTTATCAGATTGGCTGAAAGATTTATGGATTCAAAATAAGTTTTAAATAAAAGATAAATTTTCGTAGGAGGGTGTCCAAAAGGTAAGTAATGACCTTTTAGGGCACCTTCTTTACATCGTTAAACTTTTTGATTGTACTAGAGGACCTTAGTTGATTTTTTCTAGGAAATATCGTTATGATCATAAGCAGTATGGAAAGTAGAAAGGAACGTGCGGAATGAATAAAAAGGATGTCATTAAAACACTAGAGCTTATTGCTATTTATTTTGAAATAAAAGGAGAAAATCCATTTAAAATATCTGCCTACAGGAAAGCAGCGGCAGCTCTTGAATCTGATAATCGAACGATGAATGAAATTGAGGAGCCTGAAAAGCTAAAAGGTATTGGTAAAGGGACTGCTGAAGTGATTAACGAACTTCGTCAGGAAGGAAAGTCTTCGTTACTAGAAGAGCTTCAAGAGGAGCTACCGTCCGGACTTTTACCATTATTAAAGCTTCCTGGTCTAGGTGGTAAAAAAATCGGTAAACTTTATCAAGAATTGAATGTCACAGATTTAGCTTCGTTAAAGCAAGCCTGTCAAGACGAAAAAATTCGAGAGTTAGCTGGATTTGGTAAAAAATCAGAAGAAAAAATTTTAGCAGCGATAGATGAAGTTGAAACAAGGCCTGAGCGTTTACCAATTGCGTTTGTTTTACCGATTGCAGAAGAAGTAGAAGCTCAACTGTCTCAAATGGAAGGTATAATTCGCTATTCTAGAGCTGGAAGTCTGCGTCGAATGAGAGAGACGGTAAAGGACTTAGACTTTATCATTGCGACGAACAATATTGATGAAGTAAGAGAACAACTCGTTAACCTAGATCGAGTATCACAAATAATAGCGAACGGAGAAACAAAGGTATCTGTTGAGCTAGCTTATGATTACCCAATAAGTGTCGATTTCCGTCTGATAGAAGAAAAGGCGTTTGCAACTACATTACATCATTTTACTGGGTCAAAGGACCATAATGTAAAGCTGAGACAGCTTGCAAAGCAAAGAGGAGAAAAGATTAGCGAGTATGGAGTCGAAAATACCGAGACAGGTGAAGTGAAAACTTTTGAATCCGAAGCAGAATTCTTTGAGCATTTCGGGCTTGCCTTTATACCTCCTGAAGCAAGGGAAGATCAAGGAGAAGTAGAAGCAGCTTCAGAAAGTCTTCAATTAATTGAGATGGAAGATGTAAAAGGGGATTTGCACATGCATACGACATGGAGTGACGGTGCAAATTCAATTATTGAAATGGTGGAAGCAGCGAAAGAGCGTGGATACTCTTACATCGCAATTACTGATCATTCAAAATTTCTTCGAGTTGCTAATGGATTAACCGAAGAAAGACTGAAGGAGCAACATGAAGAGATTAAGCGATTAAATGAAACGATGGATGATTTTACGATTTTTACTGGTATTGAAATGGACATTCTCCCAGATGGAACGCTTGATTATGATGACTCGATATTAGAAGAAGTGGATTTTGTCATTGCGTCAATTCATTCTTCTTTTAGTCAAGATAGAGAAACAATCATGAAGAGGTTGAAGAATGCTCTGACTAACCATCATGTGAATTTGATTGCTCATCCAACAGGAAGGCTAATTGGGAGAAGGGAAGGCTATGATGTTGATCTGGACATGCTAATAGAAGTGGCAAAAGAAACAGACACAGCATTAGAGCTGAATGCGAACCCACATCGACTTGATTTATCTCCTACTTGGCTTAAAAAAGCACAAGATGCTGGAGTGAAGCTGTCGATAAATACTGATGCACATAGAGATGATATGCTAGACTATATGGGAATCGGTATCGGAGTTGCAAAAAAAGGAATGATAAAAAAAGAAACTGTTATTAATACATGGACAAGTGAAGAATTAAGTAATTGGCTAAAGCGAAAACAATAGAGGATATTTCAAAGAGAGAAACTCTCTTTTGAAATGGTCTTAACGCACTAATAGAATCAAATGTTAGGCGCTACTGGAAGGGAGCGAAAAGCTTGCAGGACAGAGTATTAAGGGTATTAGAGTATGACAAGATGAAGAAGCAATTAGTTCAGCATGTTGCATCATCATTAGGAAGAAATAAGATAGAGCGATTAGTTCCATCAACAGACCTAGAGAAAATCCAATTATGGCAAGAGCAAACCTATGAAGGGGCAAAAGTCCTTCGACTAAGAGGAAGAGCTCCATTAGGTGGAATTTTTGATATACGAGCAAGTTTGAAAAGAGCAAAAATTGGTGGAATGTTAAATTCCTCGGAGCTATTAGAAGTTGCGAGTACAATATATGGTGGACGACAATTTAAAAAGTTCATTGATACAATGGTTGAAGAAGAAGTAGAAATACCTCACTTAGAGGAAATGGTTGAAGGAATTATCCCATTTACAGATTTAGAGAGAGCAATTAAGCAATGTATTGATGACAATGGAGAAGTACTCGATTCAGCAAGTCCAGCACTGCGAACACTCCGTCACCAAATTCGTAGCTATGAATCAGGTATTCGTTCAAAGCTTGAAAATATTACTCGTTCTTCAAGTAAGATGCTATCGGATTCAATTATTACAATTCGAAATGACCGATTTGTTGTACCAGTGAAACAGGAATATCGCCATTCATTTGGTGGTATCGTTCACGATCAATCATCTTCCGGAGCAACGTTGTTCATTGAGCCACAAGCGGTTGTCTTAATGAACAACCAATTGCGTGAGGCGAGAGTCAAGGAAGCTCAGGAAATAGAGCGAATCCTTGCAGAACTAACCGAACAAGTTGCTGAACATGTAGAAGAATTATTAGAAAATGTAGATGTACTAGCGGAAATTGATTTTCTTTTCGCCAAGGCACTGTATAGTCAGAAGATAAAAGGAACACAGCCAATTCTAAATGGAGATGGAGAAATTTCATTAACAAAGGCTCGTCACCCGTTAATTCCTGGAGAAGAGGTTGTCCCTATTGATGTCGATTTAGGAAAAAGCTTTTCTTCTCTAATTATTACTGGTCCTAATACAGGGGGGAAAACGGTAACTCTGAAAACAATTGGGCTATTAACTTTAATGGCTCAGTCTGGACTTCATATACCAGCTGAAGAAGAGTCTGAAATGGCAGTATTTAAAAATGTATTTGCTGATATTGGAGATGAACAATCCATTGAGCAGAGTTTAAGTACATTTTCATCCCATATGACAAACATAGTCGGTATTCTTGATAAAGTTGACCACGAAAGTCTCGTACTTTTTGATGAGTTAGGAGCTGGTACTGACCCAACAGAAGGGGCAGCGTTAGCGATTGCAATATTAGATGATGTTTATCAAAGAGGGGCAAGAGTTGTTGCAACGACCCACTATAGTGAGCTAAAAGGGTATGCCTATAACCATGAAGGAGCATTAAACGCGAGTGTTGAATTTGATGTCGAGACATTAAGTCCAACATATCGTCTTCTTATTGGTGTACCAGGTCGAAGTAATGCCTTTGCAATTTCTAGAAGGTTAGGTCTGAATGAAACGATTATAGAAAAAGCAAAAGGTCAAATTAGTAGTGATAATACGCAAGTTGAAAATATGATTGCATCATTAGAAGAAACACAGAAATCATCAGCAGCTGAATGGGAACAAACTCTTTCTTTGAGGAAAGAGGCAGAACTACTGAGAGATGATTTTGTAGCAAAGCTTGAGCAATTAGAAGAAGAAAAAGAAGCAGTTCTTGCAGAAGCGGAAAAGAAGGCAGAAGAAGCTGTTAAAAAGGCAAAAGCTGAAGCTGAAAGTATCATTAAAAATCTTCGTCATATGCAAAAAGAGTCGCAGGCTGTAGTGAAAGAGCATGAGTTAATAGATGCGAAGAAGCGTTTAGAGGAAGCAACGCCGAATCTACAGAAAAAGAAAAAATCAAAGAAAAAAGCAGTTGCAACAAAGCATGAGCTTCGTCCTGGTGATGAAGTTAAGGTAATTAGCTTTGGACAAAAAGGTCATATTGTTGATAGAATTAGCGAAAAAGAGTTTCAAATTCAAATTGGTGTTATGAAAATGAAAGTACATGTTGATGATTTACAATATATCGATCGACCAAAACAGATAGAGAAAAAACCACTTGCAACAGTCAAAGGAAGTAGTCACCACGTGAAACCAGAGCTTGATTTACGTGGAGAGCGATTTGAGGATGCAATGCTAATGGTGGAAAAATATTTAGATGATGCATTGCTTGCTGGCTATCACCAAGTTTCAATTATCCATGGGATGGGTACTGGAGCATTAAAAAAAGGTGTTAAAGAATTATTAAAGAAGCATCGCCATGTGAAAAGTGCGAAGGATGCAGGAGCAAGAGAAGGTGGGCTTGGAAACACTGTAGTTGAATTCAAGTAAAGAGAGGCGGTATGTTTATGGCACGATTGTTTGAGTATGAATTTGTCCAGACTGCCGCTTATTACAGTGTGTCAGTTCTTGCCATTATTATCTTTTTAGCTGTATTTGAACTGCTAACGAAGTATAATAATTGGGATGAGATAAAGAAAGGGAATCTTTCAGTTGCAATGGCAACTGGGGGGAAAATATTTGGAGTAGCTAATATTTTTCGTTTCTCAATACAATCTCATGACTCTCTTTTAGAGATGCTTGGGTGGGGTGTATTCGGATTTTTCCTTTTATTATTTTGTTATTTTATGTTTGAGTTTCTCACTCCTAAGTTTCGTGTAGATGAAGAAATAGCTAATGATAATAGAGCAGTTGGCTTTATCGCTATGATTATTTCTATTAGTATCTCATTTATTGTCGGCAGTAGTATTTCTTAAGATAGTCAGTTACATTTAACTTTAGTAGATAAACGCAATGGGCTCACCATTGTTTTGGAGAATTTTTTTATGGGAGAGGTTTGTTTTGGAAACCCTATGGAAAGTATTATATGCATGTTGTGGTGGTTTTGTAATAGCGGGAATCGTTTATATGTTATTTTTTGCAGCGAGCTAAAAGGAGAGGGTATTCTAAGTTTTTTAACTTGGAATACCCTCTTTCAAATTGAAATAAAATAAAAATTCTGAAAAAAATAAAAAAAGTGTTCAAATTTGAAAGCGTTTACAATACAATAGGTTTAGAGGAGAATGTTTGCTTAAGAAAGGAGAGGAAGAAAAAGGGAGGTAATAGCCTTGACGATTACTATTGAAAAAAGGTGGTTAGGCAGTTATCCAGAATCAGTACCGACAACTTTACAATATCCTGAACGTACATTGCATTCGTATTTAAAGGAAGCTGCTGAAGAAAGTCCTGAGAAGTCTGCGCTTCATTTCATAGGGAAAGAAGTATCTTTTGGAGAGCTATATGCGTCAGCAAAGAAGTTTGCTAATCAGTTGCAAGAAATTGGAGTAAAAAAAGGTGATAGAGTTGCAATTATGTTAGCTAATTGCCCGCAAGCAGTGATTTCTTATTATGGAGTACTAATGGCTGGGGCAATTGCTGTTCAAACGAATCCCCTTTATGTTGAAAGAGAATTAGAGCACCAATTAGTTGATTCACAGGCAAAAGTTATTGTTTGTTTGGATTTAGTTTATCCGAGAGTTGCAAAGGTCCGGAATAAGACAGAATTAACTCATGTTATCGTCACCGGTATTAAAGACTATTTACCATTTCCAAAAAACCTTATCTATCCATTTATCCAGAAAAAGCAAACAGGAATTAAAGTTGAAATCACATATGATAACAAGACACTTCCGTTTATGAACTTTTTAAAAGAAGGTAGTGATAGTGAGCCTTCAGTGTCAGTGTCGCCTAAAGAAGATCTTGCACTTCTTCAATATACAGGTGGTACGACAGGCCCTGCAAAAGGTGTTATGCTCACTCATTACAATTTAGTTGTTAATACAACACAGTGTTTAAACTGGATGTACAAAATGGAGAAGGGGAAGGAAAAGATACTTGCCGCGCTCCCATTCTTCCATGTGTATGGAATGACAACAGCGATGAATGTAGCTATTATGTATCATTCTCAGCTAATTATCTTACCGAAATTTGATCCAAAAGATGTACTAAAAACTATACAGAAACAAAGAATTACCCTGTTTCCAGGTGCACCAACGATGTATATTGCATTAATTAATAATCCTAACATTCATGATTATGATTTATCTTCTATTAAGGCATGTATTAGTGGAGCAGCTCCTTTGCCATTAGAAGTACAACAGAAGTTTGAAGAGCTATCAGGTGGAAGGTTAGTAGAAGGGTATGGATTAACTGAAACTTCTCCTGTAGCAGTTGCGAATCCAATTTGGGATAGACGAAAATCAGGTAGTATTGGTATTCCATGGCCGGATACTGAAGTCGCGGTTTTATCACAGGAAACAGGTGAACTTGCTGAGCCTCATGAAGTTGGAGAAATAGTGATTCGAGGGCCACAGGTTATGAAAGGATACTGGAATCGTCCTGAAGAGAATGCCGCATGTTTCAAAGAAGACTGGTTTGTTACCGGTGATATGGGTTATATGGACGAAGAAGGATATTTCTATATTGTGGATAGGAAGAAAGATATGATTATTGCAGGAGGATTTAATATTTATCCGAGGGAAGTAGAAGAAGTTCTCTTTGAACATGAAGGTATTCAAGAGGCTGTCGTCCTCGGTGTGCCAGATGAGTACCGTGGAGAAACTGTGAAGGCATATATCGTACGCAAAGAGGGTTCTCA
This sequence comes from Bacillus sp. FJAT-45350, assembly GCF_002335805.1. Classification (NCBI taxonomy): domain Bacteria; kingdom Bacillati; phylum Bacillota; class Bacilli; order Caryophanales; family Bacillaceae; genus Bacillus; species Bacillus sp. FJAT-45350. The sequence continues at coordinate 428,442 of NZ_NISU01000002.1, forward strand.
TGTTACTGAAAAAGAAATCGAAGCTTTTTGTAGAAAGAATTTAGCAGCTTTCAAAGTACCAAGAATATATGAGTTCCGTGATGAATTACCAAAAACATTGGTAGGAAAAGTGTTACGTAGAGTATTAGTAGAAGAGGAAAAGAGAAAGTATACAGAAGTAGAGGAGAAAGAAAGCAGTTAAAGTGGCATCAAGGCGCTGGATAAATCCCTTATACTTTTTATGAAATCAAAGAAAAATTCCTATTAAACATATAATGTTTAATAGGAATTTTTTTAATTTTTAAAAAATGTCTTTAAAAATGAATCAACATTCATTACAATAGAGGTAGAGAGAGAGGCTAATGCGAAAGGGGAGAACACAAGGAGGAATTTTGTTTGAGCTCTGTATTAGAGAAGAAATGGTTCAATAAATATTCAGAAGAAATTCCACATTCAATTGATTATCAAGAAAAGACATTACATCAAATGCTAAAGGAAACAACGGAAAAGTATCCAACAAATGACGTACTTGATTTTTTTGGAAAGACATTAAGCTATACTGAGCTATATACATTAGTTCACAAGTTCGCCAATGCATTAAAGCAAAGAGGGTTAGAAAAAGGGGATCGTGTAGCTATTATGCTACCAAATTGTCCGCAGGCTGTTATAAGTTATTATGGTATCTTAATGGCAGGTGGAATTGTTGTACAGACAAATCCATTGTATGTGGAAAGAGAATTAGAGCATCAAATGAGTGATTCAGGAGCGAAGATGATTATTTGCCTCGAGTTACTGTATCCACGTGTTATGAAAGTAAAGAGTAAGACAAGTCTTGAACATATAATTGTAACCGCTATCAAAGATTATTTACCATTCCCTAAGAATTTAATTTACCCATTTATTCAAAAAAAGAATACAGGAATTAAAGTTGACGTAAAGGAAGATAAGCTAACGACATTATTCCAAAACTTTATTGCTGAAGGTAATACAAATCATATCGAGGTAGAAATTTCACCAAAAGATGATATTGCATTACTACAATATACAGGGGGAACAACTGGCTTAGCTAAAGGTGTTATGCTTACTCACCATAATTTATTATCAAATACGATTATGTGTAGACATTGGATGTATAAAATGAGAGGTGGAGAAGAGAGAACATTGGCAGCGCTTCCATTCTTCCATGTGTATGGGATGACTGTTTCTATGAATCTTTCTGTTATCAATGGTTCTAAGATGTACATCGTACCTAAGTTTGACCCTAAAGAAATACTAAAAATCATTGATAAGCATAAAATAACGATTTTTCCTGGAGCACCGACAATGTATATTGCTCTTATTAATCATCCAGATATTCAAAAATATGATTTATCATCAATTGAAGCTTGTATAAGTGGCTCTGCATCCTTACCTCAAGAAGTTCAACAAATGTTTGAGGAAATTACAGGTGGACGATTAGTAGAAGGGTATGGATTAACAGAAGCGTCACCAGTGACTCATTGTAATTTAATTTGGGGTGATCGACGTCAAGGAAGCATTGGATTACCATGGCCAAATACAGAAGCAATGATTTTATCTGCTGAAACTGGTGAAGAAGCTGAGATTAATCAAGTAGGTGAACTTGTTGTTCGTGGTCCACAAGTAATGAAAGGCTACTGGAACAGACCTGAAGAAACACAAGCATCTTTTCATCAAGACTGGTTATTAACAGGCGACATGGGATACATGGATGAGGACGGATATTTTTATGTTGTTGATCGTAAAAAGGATATGATTATAGCAGGTGGATTTAATATATATCCAAGAGAAATTGAAGAAGTGCTATATGAACATGAAAGTATACAAGAGGCGGTAGCAATTGGTGTACCTGATACATACCGCGGAGAAACTGTAAAAGTATTTGTTGTATTAAAAGAAGGAAAGACATTAGCAGAGAAAGAACTAAACCAATATTGTCGTCAACATTTAGCAGCTTATAAAGTACCTAGATTGTATGAGTTCCGTGAAGAGCTACCGAAGACAATGGTAGGAAAAATATTAAAAAGAGTTTTAATAGAAGAAGAGGAAAAAAAGTCAAAAAATGAACAGAGAAAATCAAGTTAACATCATTAATGGACTTACACCTTACTTACTAGTAAAGAGATTTCAGTGGTAAGTTAGGTGTAAGAATTCTACCGACAGTATTTCTCTGGGGGACAAAAGAGGGACTTTTGAAAATATTTGCTTTATTCTCTTGTTCGTTATATGATACAAGCATAGGGCATATCAATGTAGAGTGGTCTAAATTTTCAAACAGTTCCGATTTTAACACATTGACAATTTAATTGTCTTCCTTTAAAATATGAAATACGAGTGAATGCTCATTCATTATTGATTGAGTTGAAAGGAAGAATGTTGTGGGAAAGAAAAAAGGACCTAAATATGACCAGATAATTGAAGCTGCTGTAAAAGTAATTGCTGACAATGGCTATCATCAAGCTCAAGTTTCAAAGATTGCGAAACAAGCTGGTGTAGCTGATGGAACAATCTATCTTTACTTTAAGAACAAAGAGGATATTTTAGTCTCACTCTTTGAAGAGAAGATGGGTAAGTTTGTAGAAAGTATTCAGAGCGAACTAACTGATGAAATGTCAGTCGATGAAAAGCTAGGAGTACTAGTAACTATGCACTTGCGACAACTATCAGTTGATAAACCACTAGCAATCGTAACTCAATTAGAGTTACGACAATCAAATACCAAGCTAAGATTTAAAATTAATGATGTTCTTAAAGGATATTTAGCTTTAATGGATAATATTTTATTAGAAGGAAAAGAAAGCGGTTACTTTTCTGGAACACTAGATGTTCGCTTAGCTAGACAGATGGTCTTTGGTACTCTGGATGAAGTAGTTACTAACTGGGTCATGAAAGAGTGTAAATATGATTTGGTAGCACTTGCAAAACCATTACATAACACATTATTAAATGGTTTTCGCAATCAACTATAAAATTTAGCAACGAACTAACAAGATTTCTGAATTTGAGAGGAGTGATTGAGAATAATGGAAAACCTCGTAGTAAAGACAGAAAATCACATTGCAACGATTCTTTTAAATCGTCCACCAGCAAATGCTCTATCTTCTACTGTTCTTAAAGAACTGTCGAGTGCACTAGACCAAGTCGAACAAGACGAGCAAGTAAAGGTCATTGTATTACAAGGAGAAGGACGCTTTTTTGCAGCTGGTGCTGACATAAAGGAATTTACAACAGTTGAGAGTGGTGAGCAGTTTGCTGAACTAGCAAAATACGGTCAAGATTTATTTGAACGTATTGAACATTTTCCTAAACCAGTTATTGCTGCGATTCATGGAGCAGCACTTGGTGGTGGACTAGAACTAGCAATGGCTTGTCACATACGAATTGCAACTGAAGATACAAAGCTTGGTTTACCAGAATTGCAACTTGGATTAGTACCAGGATTTGCAGGAAGCCAGCGTTTACCAAGATTAGTAGGGCAAGCAAAAGCGACTGAGATGCTGTTAACTAGTGATCCAATTACAGGTACAGAAGCAGTTTCCTTAGGTTTACTAAATTACGCTTATCCAAATCAAGAAGTGATGTTAGAAGAAACTACTAAGCTAGCGGAGAAAATCGCTCAAAAGAGCTCATTAACTATGAAACTAGCTTTAAACCTTCTTTCATATTCAAAGGATAAAAACTACCTTGAAGGTGTTGCGAAGGAAGCAGAAGCATTTGGAGTAGCATTTGATTCTCATGACGGTAAAGAAGGTATCAATGCATTTATAGAAAAAAGAAAACCAGAATTTAAAAATAAATAAATTTAATTCTGAAATTATAAACAGTTTTACTATTATTGGGAGGGAATATGATGAATATTTTTGTTATTATGAAGCGTACATTTGACACTGAAGAAAAGATTGCTATAAGTAATGGTCAGATAGATGATAGTGGCGCTGAGTTTATTATTAATCCATATGATGAGTATGCAATTGAGGAAGCTATCACATTACGTGACGAGCATGGTGGAGAAGTAACGGTAGTAACTGTAGGTGAAGAGGATGCAGAAAAAGAATTACGTACTGCATTAGCGATGGGAGCAGATAAAGCAGTTCTAATCGATAGCGAAGAACTTGATGAGTTAGACCAATTCACTACAGCTTCACTACTTGCTACATATTTGAAAGGGCAAGAGTATGACCTAATTATTGGAGGGAATGTAGCAGTTGATGGCGGTTCTGGACAAGTTGGTCCACGAGTGGCAGAAGCTCTAGGAATTCCACAAGTAACTACAATTACAAATATTGAAATTGATGGTGGAACCGCTACTATCGTTCGAGATGTTGAAGGGGACCAAGAAACAGTAGAAGTTTCTTTACCAGTTCTAGTAACAGCTCAACAAGGTTTAAATGAGCCACGTTATCCTTCACTTCCAGGGATTATGAAAGCGAAGAAGAAGCCGTTAGAAACATTAGATTTAGATGATCTTGATATTGATGAAGATGATGTTGAAGCAAAAACAAAAACAATTGATATCTTTTTACCGCCACAAAAGGGAGCAGGAAAAATCCTTGAAGGTGAATTAGATGCTCAAGTTCAAGAGCTTGTTTCATTGCTAAAATCAGAAGCAAAAGTCATATAAATTGGGGGGATCAATATGTCTAAAAAAGTATTAGTTCTAGGTGAAGTTCGTGACGGAGAATTACGTAATGTATCATTTGAAGCAATTGCAGCAGCAAAGGTAGTATCTGAAGGTGGAGAAGTAGTTGCAGCATTATTTGGTGAAAGTGTTTCTGCATTAGCAGAACAAATGATTCAATATGGAGCAGATCGTGTTATTACTGTAGAGCACGGTGACTTAAAAGATTATAGAACAGATGCATACCAGCAAGCACTATTACAAGTGGCAGATGTTGAAAATCCAGATAGCATTATTATGGGACATACTGCACTAGGGAAGGACCTTTCTCCACGTCTTGCAATGAAACTTGAGGCTGGCCTTATTTCAGATGCAATACAAGTTGAGGTTGAGGGAGACCAAGTAGTATTTACGCGCCCAATTTACTCAGGTAAAGCTTTTGAAAAGAAGACTATTGAAGCTGGGAAAGTCCTAGCTACAATTCGTCCAAATAACGTTCCTGCACTAGATAAAGATGAGTCTCGTTCAGGTGATGTTAGTAGTGTAAACGTTGATATTAAAGATTTACGTACACAAATTAAAGAAATCGTTCGTAAGACAACTGGTGGTGTAGACTTATCAGAAGCAAAGATTATTGTTGCTGGTGGCCGTGGTGTCAAAAGTGAAGATGGCTTTAAACCATTAGAAGAGCTTGCTGAACTTCTTGGTGGAGCAGTTGGTGCTTCACGTGGCGCGTGTGACGCTGAGTATTGTGATTACTCACTTCAAATTGGTCAAACTGGTAAGGTTGTAACACCTGACTTATATATTGCAGTAGGTTTATCAGGAGCTATTCAGCATTTAGCTGGAATGAGTAACTCTAAGGTAATCGTTGCAATTAACAAAGACCCAGAAGCTCCAATTTTTGAAGTAGCTGATTATGGTATTGTTGGAGACTTGTTTGATGTATTGCCAATTTTAACAGAAGAATTGAAAAAAGTAGTTGTATCTTAAGGTATAATGGGAAAAGATAAGCATGGAATATTCCGTGCTTATCTTATTTTATATAAGAAAGTATAAGAAAAAGTAAATCTAATAAGAGTCGCTTTACTTTTTCTTAATTAATAAGAAGGAAAAGGAATATTTTATGACGAATATACTAATTAAATACAGCTTTCTTCATTAATTATTACCTACATTGTTAAATCATACATACTGTTTGTGAGATCTGGTATCAATGAGCAAGATATTAGCATGCGTATTTTTCAGGTGGTATAATTCAATATGAAGTAAAGCACGACAAATTAAGGAGGATTTTCCAATGGCGATTGTAAATGTAACAGACCAAACATTCCAAAACGAAACAAGTGAAGGTGTAGTTCTTGCAGATTTCTGGGCACCTTGGTGCGGACCTTGCAAAATGATTGCTCCTGTACTTGAAGAATTAGATGGTGAAATGGGAGAAAAAGTAAAAATAGTTAAGCTTGATGTAGATGAAAACCAAGAAGTAGCTGGTAAATATGGTGTAATGAGTATCCCTACACTAATGGTTTTCAAAAATGGTGAAAAAGTAGACCAAGTGGTAGGTTTCCAACCAAAAGAAGCACTTGCAGAGTTACTTAACAAACATCTATAATATGAAAAGTCTGTTACTTCTGGTAACAGACTTTTTTTCTGTTTGAATGGAAACTATAATATACTTAACTTTTGATATGATATTAATAAGAGACATTTACATTTACTTATTATTGATAACTCATAACCCATAACTCATAATTAAAAGTGAGGGGAGGAAGGGCTATGTCACTAAAACAAAAGTTGGCTGTATTACCAGACCAACCTGGTTGTTATTTAATGAAGGATAATCAAGGTACGATTATTTATGTAGGAAAAGCTAAGGTTTTAAAAAATCGCGTTCGATCGTATTTCACAGGATCCCATGATGGAAAAACACAGAGATTAGTTAGTGAAATCACTGACTTTGAATATATAATTACATCCTCTAATATCGAAGCATTAATCCTAGAGATGAATTTAATTAAAAAGCATGACCCTAAGTACAACGTCATGTTGAAAGACGATAAATCTTATCCGTATTTGAAAATTACATCTGAAGAACAACCTCGTCTAATTACGACTAGAAAAGTAAAGAAAGATGGAGGGAAATATTTCGGTCCATATCCTAATGCAGGTGCTGCTACAGAGACGAAGAAATTATTAGACCGATTATATCCATTAAGAAAGTGTAGTACGATCCCTGATCGTGTTTGTCTCTATTATCATATTAATCAATGCTTGGCCCCGTGTGTTAATGAAGTCAATCAAGATGAAAATAAACAGATGGTCCAAGAAATTACTCGCTTTTTAAACCAGGGACACGAGGAAGTAAAAAAAGAGTTAACAGAAAAAATGCTTAAAGCTTCTGAAGATTTAAATTTTGAGAGAGCAAAAGAGCTCCGAGACCAAATTCAGCATATCGATATGGTCATGCAAAAGCAAAAAATGACAATAAATGATCAAGTGAATCGAGATGTGTTCGCATTTGCCTATGATAAAGGGTGGATGTGTGTACAGGTCTTTTTTATTAGACAAGGGAAGTTAATTGAAAGGGATGTCTCGATATTTCCTTTTTATAAAGAGCCGGAAGAAGATTTATTAACGTTTATTGGACAGTTTTATATGAAAAAGGAGCATATTAAACCTTCCGAAATTCTTTTACCTGATAATATCGATAGCGACTTACTAAGCGAATTGTTACAAGTGAAAGTGCTACAGCCAAAGAGAGGGAAAAAGAAAGAGCTTCTTGAATTAGCTCATAAAAATGCTGAAATTGCTCTTAAAGAAAAATTTTCTTTAATTGAAAGAGATGAACAGCGCACGGTAAAGGCTGTAGAAAACCTAGGAAAAGTTCTGCAAATTAGCCCTCCGTATAGAATAGAAGCATTTGATAATTCTAATATCCAAGGAACCGATCCAGTATCGGCAATGGTGTCCTTTTTAGATGGAAAGCCAAGTAAAAAAGATTATCGAAAATATAAAATCAAAGATGTAGAAGGTCCTGATGACTACGCATCGATGCGTGAAGTTGTTCGACGACGCTACTTTCGTCTATTAAAAGAGGGTGCTCCACTACCTGATTTAATTGTCATTGATGGTGGTAAAGGTCAAATTTCTTCAGCTCAAAGTATTATTGAGGATGAGCTTGGTCTTTCGATTCCAGTATGTGGACTAGCAAAAGATGAAAAGCACCGAACGTCACAACTATTGATAGGTAATCCACCAGAGGAAGTCCCGTTAAAAAGAGATAGTCATGAGTTTTATTTATTACAGCGCATTCAAGATGAAGTTCACCGATTTGCGATTAGCTTTCATCGTCAAACGAGAGGGAAGTCGATGATATCCTCAGTGTTAGATGAAGTTCCAGGAGTTGGACAAAAGCGAAAACAACAGCTACTTAAGCATTTTGGATCAGTGAAAAAAATGAAGGAAGCGGGTATGGAGGAATTTAAAAAACTTAAAATACCTGAAAAAGTAGCTGAAGAAATTATTAAACATTTAAGTGAAAAGTAAATAAGTAAAACTTATTGTCAGATAGATAAAATTTTGTTATTATGAAAACTAACTTAATAAGCCGCGCTTCATATTTTGAAGTGATGGTAGAGGAGCGAAGACCATTAGTAAATGTTCTGAGGTGATTGAGTACCTAAGAAGAATATTGAAAGGGGAATTTGCCGAAGTGATAAGAGTCTCAATACTCTTTGAGCTGGACCTGTATTAAATAAGTGCAGGGCTGTCACACAGCCAACCTAAAAGTTGTGTGGAGAACTATCTCACGTGAGTAAGGGAACAAGTGTGGTACCGGATAGGTATGACAACAACAGTGAGGGGGTTTCTCTTTTCTGTTGTTTTTTTGTGTCCTTATTTACCTAAATGAAAGGATGGAGAAGATGTCAGTAGTCGTTCAAAAGTACGGTGGAACATCAGTTGGATCTGTGGAAAGAATTCAGCATGTCGCAGACCGAATTATTAAAACAGTAAACAGCGGGAAGCAAGTGGTGGCAGTTGTTTCAGCTATGGGGAAATCGACGGACCAATTGGTAGAACTTGCTCAACAAATATCTAAAAAACCGAGTAAAAGAGAAATGGATATGCTATTAACAACAGGTGAGCAAATCTCAATTTCGTTATTAACAATGGCACTTCAGCAACGAGGTCATGAAGCAGTATCACTGACAGGCTGGCAAGCAGGAATGATGACTGAGGAAATTCATGGCAATGCTCGTATTACAGAAATAAAGCCAGAGCGAATCGAAAAGCATTTAGAATCTGGCAAAATTGTTATTGTTGCTGGGTTCCAAGGGGTTTCAGATACAGGTGAGATTACAACACTTGGTCGAGGTGGTTCAGATACAACAGCTGTAGCATTAGCAGCGGGACTTTCAGCAGAACGCTGTGATATTTATACAGATGTAACGGGAGTTTTCACAACAGACCCTCGTTTTGTTAAAGATGCTAGAAAACTATTATCAATTTCTTATGATGAAATGCTAGAAATGGCAAACTTAGGAGCTGGTGTTCTACACCCTCGAGCTGTTGAGTTTGCAAAGAATCATCATGTAAAGCTAATGGTTGCTTCAAGTATGGTTGAAGAAGAAGGAACTTTGATTGAGGAGGAAGTATCGATGGAGAAAAATCTAATAGTAAGAGGAATTGCGTTTGAAAATGATGTAACGAAGGTAACAATTGCGGGCTTACCAAATGAATTAACAACTCTATCAACAGTTTTTACCCTTCTATCTGAAGCAGGGGTTAATGTAGATATCATTATTCAAAATCAAAGTAGTAAAGGTACAACCAATATTTCTTTTTCTATTAATGGGGCAGCACTAGAAGAAGTTTTGCAGTTACTGAATATGAATCAAGAGTCTTTGAAATTTGAGGATGTATATCACGAAGAGGATTTAGCAAAAGTATCAATTATCGGTTCGGGTATGGTATCTAACCCTGGTGTAGCAGCAACGATGTTTCAAGTGTTATCTGAAAGTGATGTAATGGTTAAAATGGTTAGCACATCAGAAATTAAAGTATCTGCAGTTGTAAATGAGACTAGTATGATTCAAGCTGTTGAAGCCCTTCATCGTGCATTTGAGCTTGAAGAAGTAGCACTAACAGTTTAAGCAAAAATGAGAGTCTGGGACAAAAGGTCAAAAACGGACCTTTTGTCCCAGACTTTTTTATTGATTTTATTTAATGCTGTCCTTTTCATCCCAATGGAGAGTAAAGAGAACTTTATCCTTCTTCGTCGTATAGACCGCCTCAGTTATGTATCCTTTTATATACTGGACTTGTTCAGCAAGAAATCCTGCCTCTAATTGATAGCATAAAGGGATTTTTTCTTCTAGCAAGGAAGATGTTAATTGTAACATCATTTCATTTCTTTTTTCTTTTACAAAGGTAAGTGTTCCCCACCCTGCCTTATCAAAGAATAGTATAATGTCATCAATCGCTTCTTTTTTATTTTTACGAGCTAGTGATTTACCAGCCCAGTATAAAGTCTGTTCATGTTCTTTACCTAAAAATTCCTCTAGTAATACATTTCGAATAAGATGGTAACCATAAACAGGCACTGTCTGTTCACTTTCCAAGATTGGATCTTTTGATTTTGCCATACATGTAACCCCTCTCTATATAAGTTAATTATAATCTCAAAGCACTTTTTTCTCTATAGATTCGTTATCTAGGAAGTGATATACTGAACTCCGAACTAAGTTGGAGGTAATATTATGAAATCATCATTAAATCAATTTTTAACTCCATTTCGTATCATTATCATTTCTTATATTGTAGCAATGATTCTTTTTAGCTTGTTGCTATTTTTACCAATATCTCAACAGAGTGGGGTAACTTTATCATATAGTGAAGCGTTATTTACGTCTGTTAGTGCCGTAAGTGTAACTGGTCTAACGGTTGTGAACGTTTCTGAAACATATAGCACAATAGGAATTATCTTTCTGGCCCTAGCCATTCAGCTCGGTGGAATTGGGATTATGACATTAGGAACATTTGTATGGATGTTGTTTGGTAAGAAAATTATCCTCTCACAACGCATGCTCATTATGGTTGACCAAAATCAGAATTCCTTTTCAGGGTTAGTTAATTTGATGAGAGGTATTCTACTTGTAGCTATCATCATTGAATTAATTGGAGCTGCAATTTTAGGTACATATTACATACGTTATTTTGATACTGTAGGTGAAGCGTATTATCAGGGGGCTTTTGCCTCGTTAAGTGCTTTTACAAATGCTGGATTTGACATTACTGGACAGTCACTCATACCATTTGCAAATGACTATTATGTCCAGTTAGTAACGATTCTTTTAATATTCGCAGGGGCAATTGGATTCCCTGTATTATTAGAATTGAAAGAATATTTTTCAAAGGAAAACCCAAACTTTAGATTTTCTTTATTTACAAAAATAACAACAACTACCTATTTTATTGTGTTTGCAATTGGTATCGTTGGAATTTGGGCATTGGAGTTCAACCATTATTATGTAGGTCTTGAATGGCATCAGCAGTTATTCCATTCGTTGTTTAATTCAGCAACAACTAGAAGTGGTGGTCTATCGATAATGGATGTTTCCGAATTAAGCTTAGCAACGCTATTATTTATATCAGGATTGATGATTATCGGGGCAAGTCCATCAAGTGTAGGTGGGGGAATTCGAACGACGACTTTAGCGGTTATGTTCTTAACAATAAAGAGCTTTGCTCTTGGAAAAAACGATGTAAAAGTATTTGGTCGTGAAATACATCCAGAGGATAGTCAAAAGGCATTTATCGTAATTTCAGTGTTTATCGTCATGCTTTTTGCGGCTGTCATATTAATTTCTGCATTTGAGCAGGGGAACCAAATCCCATTAGTAGCCATAATTTTTGAAACTGCATCAGCATTTGGAACTTGTGGCTTATCGATGGGAATTACATCAGAGCTTTCATTACCGAGTCAATTTATTCTAATGATTCTTATGTTTATAGGGAGAGTTGGACTGATCGTCTTCTTATTTTCAGTACGTCGTAAAGAGACGAAGAGTTACTATAAATATCCAACTGAGCGAATAATTATCGGTTAGTAGTAAATAATTAGGTAAAGATTTAATAGAAAGTAAAAATGATAGTTACTCATTAATTACCTAAAGACAATCTTTTTCTCACTTTATTTATTTAGTGAATAAAAGTAGTTGAAGGTTTGAGACCCTTTTAAAATAAGGGTTTAATGTGTACTATCATTTTTTTGTGCCTATATATATCGGAATTTTTCGACTAAATTTTGTAGACGTTTTCTTGACGATACTAAGGGATGGGAGTAAAATAAATTTGTCGGATTTTATTCACAGAAACTTAACCTAAGTTTCATATTATTCTTAATTTGGTAGCAACGAGATAAATACGGGGAGGTTTCAAATTTATAAGTTTAAAAGAAAGAGTAAGAGAGCAGTTGCTAGAAGTGTAAAAAAAATTAATATCTGGGGGGAAAATTGGTATGGCCGGTAACCGGGAATTTATGAATCGAAGACTACATTCATTATTAGGAGTCATTCCAGTAGGTTTATTCTTAATTATGCATTTAGGAGTTAACTACTTTGCTACTCAAGGAGCAAGTGCATTTAACCAAGCAGCAAACTTTATGGATAACCTACCATTTAAGTATGTTATGGAAATTTTTGTAATCTACATTCCATTACTTTATCATGCAATCTATGGTGTTTATATTGCGTTTCAAGCGAAAAATAATGCAGGGCGCTATGGTTTCTTTAGAAACTGGATGTTTTTCTTACAACGTGTAACAGGTATTATCACATTAATATTCGTTGTTTGGCATGTATGGGAAACACGTGTACAAGTATTCTTTGGAGCAACTGTAGAGTATAACATGATGGCTGATATTTTAAGTAGTCCATTTATGCTAGCTTTCTATATTATTGGGGTTGTTTCTACAACGTTCCACTTTGCTAATGGTTTATGGTCATTTGCTGTGTCTTGGGGTCTTACTGTAACACCTCGTTCACAAGTGATTTCAACATATGTAACATTGGCTATTTTCTTTGCGTTAACATTTATCGGTATTCGCGCAATCTTAGCATTTATTAATCCAGATTTAGCTAATCTTTAAGGAGTGAGTTTAGTATGAGTAAAGGAAGAATTATTGTAGTCGGTGGTGGCTTAGCAGGTCTTATGGCTACAATTAAAGCTGCAGAAAAAGGCGTACCTGTCGATTTATTTTCACTTGTTCCCGTCAAACGTTCTCACTCTGTATGTGCACAAGGTGGAATGAATGGCGCTGTTAATACAAAAGGTGAAGGTGACTCTCCATGGGAGCACTTTGACGATACAGTATATGGTGGAGACTTCTTAGCGAACCAACCGCCAGTTAAAGCAATGTGTGATGCTGCACCTGGGATTATCCATTTAATGGACCGTATGGGTGTAATGTTTAACCGTACACCTGAAGGGTTACTAGATTTCCGTCGTTTTGGAGGTACTCAGCATTCTAGAACTGCATTTGCTGGGGCTACTACAGGACAACAATTACTATATGCACTAGACGAGCAAGTGCGTCGTCACGAAACGTCAGGTCTAGTTACTAAGTATGAAGGATGGGAGTTCCTATCTGCTATTGTTGATGATGAAGGCGTATGTCGTGGTATCGTAGCTCAGGATCTTCGTACAATGCAAGTTCAGCATTTTGCTGCAGATGCTGTTATTATGGCTACTGGTGGACCTGGGATTATCTTCGGTAAATCAACAAACTCTGTTATTAACACTGGTTTTGCTGCTTCTAGTCTTTACCAACAAGGGGTTATTTATTCAAATGGTGAGTTCATTCAAATTCATCCAACGGCAATTCCAGGTGATGACAAGCTACGTTTAATGAGTGAGTCAGCTCGTGGAGAAGGTGGACGTGTTTGGACTTATAAAGACGGTAAGCCTTGGTACTTCCTTGAAGAGAAGTATCCTGCTTATGGAAACCTAGTACCTCGTGACATTGCTACTCGTGAAATTTTCGATGTATGTGTTGAGCAGAAGCTTGGTATTAACGGTGAGAACATGGTGTATCTAGACCTTTCTCATAAAGATCCGAAAGAACTTGATATTAAATTAGGTGGTATCATTGAAATCTATGAGAAATTCATGGGTGACGATCCACGTAAAGTACCAATGAAAATCTTCCCTGCTGTACATTACTCAATGGGTGGTATGTGGGTTGATTATAACCAAATGACGAACATCCCTGGTTTATTTGCTGCGGGTGAGTGTGATTATTCACAGCATGGTGGTAACCGTTTAGGTGCTAACTCATTATTATCTGCTATTTATGGTGGTATGGTAGCTGGACCTAATGCTGTTGAATATATGAATGGTCTTGAAAAATCTGCTGATGCTATTTCTTCATCTACATTTGATCAAGCTGTTAAGAAAGAGCAAGAGCAATATGATAACATCCTGAAAATGGATGGTAAAGAAAATGCATATGTTCTTCATAAAGAGCTTGGTGAGTGGATGACAGATAATGTAACAGTTGTTCGTCATAATGATAAACTTCTTGCTACAGATAACAAAATTCAAGAGCTACTTGAACGTTATAAAGATATTAACATTATTGATACAGCTAAATGGAGCAACCAAGGTGCATCATTTACACGTCAGTTAAAAGGTATGTTAGAGCTTGCTCGTGTAATTACATTAGGTGCATACAATCGTAATGAAAGTCGTGGAGCTCATTATAAGCCTGAATTCCCAGACCGTAATGATGAGGACTACCTAAAGACTACTATGGCGAAGTACAATCCTTCTAAGGGAGCTCCAGAATTCTACTATGAAGATGTTGATGTATCATTAATTGAGCCACGTAAGCGCGATTACTCGCAAAAAAAGCAAGGAGCTGGTAAATAATGAGCGATAAAACAATTCGTTTTGTAATCACACGTCAAGATAGTACTGACAGTGCTTCATATACAGAAGAGTTTGATATTCCATATCGCCCTAATATGAATGTAATTTCTGCATTAATGGAAATTCGTCGTAACCCTGTTAATGCTCAAGGGAAAGAAACAACTCCTATTACTTGGGATATGAACTGTCTAGAGGAAGTTTGTGGAGCCTGCTCAATGGTTATTAATGGTAAACCACGTCAATCTTGTACAGCATTAATTGATCAGCTTGAACAACCGGTTAAGTTAGAGCCAATGAAGACATTCCCGGTTATTCGTGACTTAATGATCGATCGTAGCCGTATGTTTGATTCATTGAAAAAGGTTAAAGCATGGATTCCGATTGATGGTACGTATGATTTAGGGCCTGGACCACGTATGGCTGAATCAAAGCGTCAATGGGCTTATGAGCTATCAAAATGTATGACTTGTGGAGTATGTTTAGAGTCTTGTCCGAATGTAAATAGCAATGCTGATTTCATTGGACCAGCGCCACTTTCGCAAGTACGTCTTTTCAATGCTCACCCAACTGGTGAAATGAATGCTGCTGAGCGTCTTGAAACAATTATGGGAGACGGTGGACTTGCTAACTGTGGTAACTCTCAAAACTGTGTGCAGTCTTGTCCAAAAGGGATTCCATTAACAACTTCAATTGCTGCTTTAAACCGTTCTACAACGATTCAATCGTTTAAAAACTTCTTCGGTAGCACAAACTAATATTTTATTAAAGGAGATCTCTATTATGGAGGTCTCTTTTTTTGGTAGATTTAAAGACCATATTATGGCATAATGAATGAGTATTCAGTTTTGTGAAGTGTCAAACAGATATCTAATCCAAAAATCTGGAGGTCTCTAATTTATGTCGAAAATTTCGTATATTGATAACCTAAAAGAGTGGGAGCAATCATTTTCATTTTATTGTCCGATTAAAGTACGATTTTCTGAAACAGATGCATTTGGACACGTGAATAATACTAATTCCTTTGTTTACTTTGAAGAAGCAAGAATAGACTTTTTTAAAGAGATGGGTTTTATGAGTGAATGGGCCGATGAAAATAGTGAACATATCATTGTCACTGCTGATATGCAATGCAATTATACGAAGCAAATAATGTTTGACGAAAAATTAAAGGCATATGTGAAAGTGGCTACTATTGGTCAATCCTCCATAGATTTGCATTACATGATAAAAGATGAAAAGGGAGATATATGTCTCACTGGTCGTGGATTAATTGTTCAACTTTCAAAGCGGACAGGAAAATCATCGCCATGGAATGATGTAATGAAAGACAAACTTCAAGAGGCAATTGTTAATTATCAGTAAAGAATATCAGGTCCGTTTCTATTCACACCCTGCTAGTTGGTTACATATACTATCTTGACTAAATACCTTCTGATAGGGGCTTCAATACTTCATTCTTGAAGAAGCGTTGTAGTTTAGAAGACTCGAGCTCTACAGCCCAAGCATGAAGGGGTGAACTCATTGAAGGGAGCAGAATATGGACCAAAAGCTCTACTTACAAAAAGGGAGAGAGAAGTATTTGAATTATTGGTTCAAGACAAAACAACGAGAGAAATTGCTCAGAAACTATTTATAAGTGAGAAAACTGTACGAAATCACATTTCCAACACAATGCAAAAGCTTGGGGTAAAGGGGCGCTCTCAAGCTGTTATCGAGCTTGTTCGTTTAGGTGAACTTGAGATTTAGTCATTTCAATTACAAAACCGACTTCCGTTGAAGGAAGTCGGTTTTGGTTCGTTTTTTTATTTCGTCTATTGGGTACTAGCTCTATCTGAATGGAATGTGATGATAAATTGAACATCCAAAGAAGACAATTAGATAATGACCTCTTTGCGATTTTTGTTCTTATTTGTTTTGTGAATCTACATCAGCTTGTATTTTTTCTTTAGGTATATAAAATCCGTGGTCTTCTTTTACGGAACGAGCTATCATCGCACCAAATGTCACAATAGCACCTACAAAAATAACTAATAGTGGTGATAAAAGTGTACCATCCATATTCATCATTATAAAACCAAAGCCCATTATAAACAGACCAATAGAGATAAATAGTGGAATAATTGAGCTGTTTGGCATGTGAATATCTTTAATAGGTTCACTTGGCTGCATTTTCCCATCACCATAAATCTTTTCGTAGTAAAGAGGATCTAATGAACGTACTAAAGGTGTTTGAGCAAAGTTATATTCTGGTACAGGATTTTCGGTTGCCCACTCTAACGTTCTTGCATCCCAAGGATCACCATTAGTTACACGCTCACCTTTGTAAGCAGAATAGATTATATTTATGACTAGTAAGATAACACCTACAGACATAAAGAATGTTCCGATTGTACTAATGAAATTAAAGGCGTCAAACCCTTGGTCACCTAGATATGTATAGACATGTCTTGGCATACCGTACAAACCTAAAAAATGTTGTATTAAAAATGTTAAATGAAATCCAGTAAAGAAAACCCAAAACATGAGCTTACCAATCGTTTCGTTTAACTTATGTCCAAAGATTTTCGGGTACCAGTAATAGAGTCCTGAGAATAATGCTAAGACAATTCCACCAACAATAATGTAATGAAAATGTGCAACAATAAAGTACGTATCATGATAAAGGTGGTCTACTGGAGCCATCGCCATCATAACACCCGTCACACCACCTAATACAAAGGTTGGAATAAAAGATGTAGCAAATAGCATTGCGGTATTGAAGGTTATTTTTCCACCCCATAGAGTAAAGAGCCAGTTAAATACTTTAACACCTGTTGGTACAGCGATTGTCATAGTTGCGATAGCAAATACTGAGTTTGCTATTGGTCCCATACCGACCGTGTACATATGGTGAGCCCATACCATAAAACCAAGGAAAGCAATGACGATCGTTGCAAATACCATCGCAGTATAACCAAATAATCGTTTTCTTGTAAAAGCTGGGATAACTTCTGAAATAATCCCAAATGCTGGTAGAACAAGTAAGTATACTTCAGGGTGACCAAAAATCCAAAATATATGTTGCCAGATTAAAACATTTCCACCCAGTTCATGGATGAATACTTGTCCGCCAAACAATCGATCCAACATTAATAATAAAAGCCCGGCTGCTAAAGGAGTAAAGGCGAATAAGATTAAAGTTGAAGAAACAAATGTTGTCCACACGAACAGTGGTAGTCTCATCATTGTCATACCAGGTGCGCGCATATTAACAATAGTGACTAAAAAATTAATAGCTGCTACAAGTGTACCGATACCACTTACCTGTAAACCGATGACATAGAAGTCGAGTCCAAGACCTGCCCAGTCTCGACTTGCTAAAGGTATTTTTGCTGTCCAGCCCGCATCAGGACCTCCACCAAAAAACCAACTTAAACTTACTAAAAGTCCTCCAAAGAAGAAAATCCAAAACCCAAGTGAATTGAGAAAAGGAAAAGCTACGTCCCTAGCTCCGATTTGTAAGGGAACAATATAATTCATAAATCCAAATAGTAAAGGAGTTGCTGCTAGAAATAGCATGATTGTACCATGCATTGATAACATTTCATTATAGGTTTGTCCGCTTAGAAATGTCATTTCAGGATACATAAGCTGGATACGGATGAGCAGTGCCATAACCCCAGCCTTAACAAAAAACAAAGTACCTGCAACTAAATAAAGCACTGCAATTTTTTTATGGTCGACAGTTGTGAGCCAGTCCCATAAAACACTCTTTTCCTTTTTTACTTCTGACGTTTCAATCGGTGTATTCAAATAGGAAACCCCCTTAATCTAGTTCTATTTCATATAAATACCAATCTTAGTATGAAAATAATGGAGTGGAATTATTCATTTATTTTCTCTAAAAAATGTAAGTCATAAATTTGACAAGAATGTCTACCCTAAAAGAAGCTCATTTTTGTTGAAATAGTGGAAAACCTTATGCTATATTTTAGATAAATAAATAGATTGTACGTGTAACTGATTCGATCAGGCATGAGTAAAGAAAGTGTAAATGTAAGCGTCTTTGGACACTCTAACAGTAATGTTCAAATTCAATTACGAGCTTTCTTTATTCATGCCTTTTTGTGTTATCCTACATCTATTTTAATTACTGAATGACTTATCTAATGTATAAAAAAATAAAGAAAGAGGCTGATTATCTATGCCAGAAAAAACATTTAAAATTACAAGTGAAACTGGAATTCATGCACGCCCAGCAACACAATTAGTAAATAAAGCAAGTCAGTATTCTTCAAATTTATTTTTGGAGTATAAAGGAAAATCGGTAAATTTGAAATCGATCATGGGCGTCATGTCATTAGGAATTGGTCAAGGCTCAGAAGTTACAATTAAGGCTGAGGGTGACGATGCGGATAGAGCATTACAAGCAATTGAAGAAGTAGTTAAGGAAGGGCTTGGAGAGTAATGAGTGAAAAATTATCAGGTATTCCAGCTTCAGCAGGGATTGCGATAGCGAAAGCTTTTGTAATGGAAGAACAAGATTATTCGATAGAAGTTAGGAAAATTGAAGATACGAATAAAGAGATAGAAAAACTAACTAGCGCATTGGAAAAATCCAAAAAAGAATTAGAGCAAATAAAAAACAAAGCAGAAGTAGAACTAGGATCTGATAAGGCTGAGATTTTTGCTGCTCATCTTCTTGTACTAAGTGACCCGGAATTTCTTAACGGAATTAGTGAAAAAATTGAAGGTGAAAAATTAAATGTAGAAAGTGCCGTTCAGGACGTTTCAAATATGTTTATTTCAATGTTTGAGTCGATGGATAATGAATACATGAAGGAGCGAGCTGCTGATATTCGAGATGTATCAAATCGTGTCCTTGGACATTTATTAGGAATTGAAACAAAGTCGCTTGCAGAGATTACAGAGGAAACAATCGTAATTGCTCATGATTTAACACCTTCTGACACAGCTCAGCTTAATCCTGTGGTGATAAAAGCCTTTGCGACTAATATTGGTGGGCGAACGTCTCATTCAGCAATTATGGCACGTTCAATGGAGATCCCTGCAGTTGTAGGTACGAAAGAAGTAACCAATAAGATTGAAAATGGAATGACTGTTATTGTTAACGGATTAACTGGTGATGTGATTGTGAATCCAAGTGATGAACTTATTGCTGAGTACAAGCTTAAAGTAGAAAACTATGAACAACAGAAACAAGAATGGGCAAAGCTAGTTCATGCTAAAACGTTAACTAAGGATCAGGTTCATGTAGAGTTAGCTGCAAATATTGGGACACCAAAGGATTTAACTGGAGTTATCAATAATGGAGCAGAAGGTATTGGTTTATATAGAACTGAATTTCTCTATATGGGGCGTAATGAATTGCCTCAAGAGGAAGAGCAATTTGAAGCATATAAAGAAGTTCTTGAAAAAATGGATGGAAAACCTGTTGTTATTCGTACACTAGATATTGGTGGAGATAAAGAATTATCTTACCTTGATCTTCCGAAAGAATTAAATCCATTCTTAGGGTTCCGGGCTATTCGTTTGTGCTTAGAAGAGGAAACAATTTTCAGAACCCAACTAAGAGCATTGCTACGAGCAAGTGTGTATGGAAATTTAAAAATCATGTTTCCAATGATTGCAACTCTTGAGGAACTGCGTGCTGCAAAAGCGTTACTACAAGATGAAAAAGATAAGTTACTTCAAGAGGATGCCAAGGTCTCTGATACAATTGAAGTTGGCATAATGGTAGAGATTCCGTCTACAGCTGTATGTGCTGATATTTACATACAGGAAGTCGACTTCTTTAGTATTGGAACGAATGATTTAATTCAATATACAATGGCTGCAGATAGAATGAATGAACGTGTCACCTACTTATATCAACCGTATCATCCGTCCATTTTGCGTTTAGTAAATATGGTCATAAAAGCTGCTCATAAAGAAGGGAAATGGGCTGGCATGTGTGGCGAAATGGCTGGAGACGAAATAGCTATTCCAATCCTATTAGGTCTAGGACTAGATGAGTTTAGTATGAGTGCCTCATCCATTTTACCAGCTAGAAGTCAAATTAGTCATCTATCACAAGAAGAGCTTTCAAACTTTACTGAAAAATTATTATCGAAATCAACGGCAGAAGAAGTGAAACAAGAAGTAGAGCAGTTTTTAGGTCGATAACGTTTAAAAGTCACCGCTATGTGGTGACTTTTATTATGTATGCTCAAAAAAATAAATTTACAAACTATTGTGGATTACCTACTCACTCTTGCAATTACTTTTGAAAAAAGAGAAAATAAGAAGGATACAGTATATCCACTAATTTTCTTAGAATCAGTTGTGATAGATGGTTGCTAGATTGGGAGGGAGCTTGTTATGAACGAGAGTCATGACCAAGTTGAGGTGATTGAGAAATCACTTAGAATGGTTTCTGATATAATTAAACAAAAGGGAAGAGAAATTTTAACCCAATTTCCGATTACCCCACCTCAATTCGTTGCCTTACAATGGCTAAATGAATATGGTGATATGACCATTGGTGAATTATCCAATAAAATGTATTTAGCATGTAGTACGACAACAGACTTAATTGACCGTATGGAAAAAAATGAATTGTTAGAGCGTGTAAAAGACCAAAATGACCGCCGTGTTGTACGCATTCACCTTTTAGAAAAGGGAAAAACGATCATTGAAGAGGTTATTCGTAAACGACAGGATTATTTAGCTGAAATTCTGACTAACTTCTCGAAAGAAGATGTGAATTTCCTAGAGAGAAGTCTAGATGTTCTTTATGATGAAATGAAGAAATCAAAGGATAAGTAACGAGATAAAGAGAAATTGAGGGAACTTTTTTGGATAAACCTATTGGAGTTATTGATTCGGGTTTAGGTGGTTTAACAGTAGCGAAAGAAATACTTAGACAGCTACCTAAGGAAGAAATTATTTATATTGGTGATACGGAACGTTGCCCGTATGGGCCTCGTCCTAGTGAAGAAGTAAGAACATATACTTGGCAAATGATTGATAGCCTAATGGAAAAGGGAATTAAGATGTTGGTCATAGCTTGTAATACAGCAACAGCAGTCGTCCTTGACGAGGTAAAGAAGACATTACCTATTCCTGTTATTGGTGTTATTCATCCAGGAGCTATCTCAGCTCTTAAGGTGACGAAAGAAGACCATGTAGCTGTTATTGGAACGACAGGGACGATTAAAAGTAAAGCGTATGAAAAGGCTTTAAAAAGTATTAATAATGATGTTGCTGTTGAGAGCTTAGCATGTCCACGATTTGTTCCTTTGGTGGAACAGGGTATCTTTGATGGGGAAGAAGCAGAAGAGATAATAACAGATTCATTACAGCCGTTACTAGATAAGACATATGATACGTTAATACTTGGATGTACCCATTACCCTCTACTACGAGATGTAATTCAACAAGTAGTAGGCGAAAACATCGAATTAATTTGCTCTGGTGATGAAACGGCTCGCGAAGTAAGTGCTCTCTTATACCATAAAAATATGTTGTATACAGGGGAAAGAATCCCAACGAACTATTTCTATACAACAGGCCAAAGTGACACATTCAAAAACATAGCAAATAAATGGTTAGAAATTGAAATTGAACACGTCAACACAATCAAACTCGACTAGTCTTCCTTTTTTAGGGAGGCTTTTTTAATTATGGATGCTGAGTTATGAATTACGAATGTTTTTGTTCTCAATTTGCAATTCGCAATTTGCCATTAAAATTCATAACTCATAACTCGTAATTCATAATTGTTTCAATAAACTTGGTCTATTTTTATTTAAAGCTCGTATACATACTAGTACAAACTACCTTAGGAGGGAAAATCATGCGCAGATTTATTAGAGTAGGAGTGCCATCAATGTTAGTATTAACACTTCTTGTTACAGGGTGTTCATCGAATTCAGAGGAGGCTGCAAAGGAAATGGATGCACCTCCGATAAATTACGTTGACGAGAATGAAACAATCGAGTTTGATTTAGAAGAAGAGGTTGATGCGTCTGTCGATACGGAACAAGAGATGATATCGGAAACTGTGCAACGAGAGTTATACTTAATCGATTCGAATGGAATGGTCGTGCCACAAACAGTTGATTTACCGAAAACTGAAGGTGTTATTAAGCAATCATTAGAGTATCTTGTGGAGGGTGGACCAGTATCAAATATGCTACCAAATGGATTCAAAGCTGTACTTCCTGCAGGTACATTAATAGATGTAAATTTAACTGAAGATGGATTAGCAATCGCTGATTTTTCTGAGGAATTCCAAAATTATAATCCAGAACAAGAGCTACAAATTTTACAAGCAATTACATGGACGTTAACACAGTTTGAAAGTGTAGAAAGTGTCAAAATTCGCATTAATGGTTACGATCAAGAAACAATGCCAGTGAACAATACACCAATTGGTGAAAAATTAACTCGTGCCAATGGAATTAACTTAGAAACAGATTCAATCGTTGATATGTCAAATAGTAAGGGGGTGACTCTTTACTTTCTTAGCCAAAATGGGGACAACACATACTATGTTCCAGTAACAAGACGTGTTGAGAGAAGTGAAGATGCTATCCAGACAGTAGTTGACCAACTACTAACTGGCCCTTCAATGCACTCAAACTTACTAACTGACTTTAGTCAAGGTGTTCAATTACTTGATAGCCCACAGTATGAAAATGGTGTCGTCACGCTAAACTTCAACGAGGCACTATTAAATAATTTACAAGGTACTGCAATTTCTAATGACGTATTAAATCTTCTTGTTTTATCTTTAACAGAACAGGAAGGTGTTGAACAAGTGGCAGTACAAGTAAATGGAGACAGTAAAATTTTGCAAACGTCAGGTGAGTTTTTAGCTGAACCAGTTTCAAGACCAACACTAGTGAACACTGGTAAATTTTAAGGAAGTTGGACTTTTTTCTACAGTCTAAATTTGATTTGGATAGCAATGAACAAGCATTCTTTACTTGTTTCGTTGCTATCTTTTTATTATTTTCAACAGTCGTATAATAAAATTGATTACGTATTTTTATGAAAAATAGCTATATTTTGCTATAATCGTTAATGTGTTTTAAAGATGTGCTATTCTAACAGACTATACCGTTATTGTTATAGTTTAACTTAAAAACGTTGATAATACATAAAGTGAAAAAAACAAGGAGGCTCAATTATGCGCGTTGATGAAAGAAAGAAAGGTCAGCTTAGACCAGTTCAAATAGAAACTAACTATTTAAAGCATCCGGAAGGGTCAGTATTAATTTCAGTTGGGAATACGAAAGTAATCTGTACGGCTAGTGTGGAGGAACGTGTTCCGCCGTTTATGAGAGGTCAAGGAAAAGGGTGGATTACAGCTGAATATTCAATGCTACCAAGAGCAACAGAGCAACGTAATATTAGAGAGTCTTCAAAGGGAAAAGTAAGTGGAAGAACGATGGAGATTCAACGTTTGATTGGTCGTGCATTGCGTTCAGTTATCGATTTAGAACGATTAGGTGAGCGCACATTATGGATTGATTGCGATGTCATTCAAGCAGATGGAGGAACGAGAACTGCCTCTATAACAGGTGCTTTCGTTGCAATGGTTATTGCGTTAAATCGATGTCTAGAAAAAAAGAAATTATCTAGTATTCCAGTTAAAGACTTCCTTGCAGCTGTTTCTGTTGGGGTTGAGCCAAAGCATGGTGAAATTCTTGACTTGTGTTATGTAGAAGATGCGGCTGCACTTGTAGATATGAACGTTATTATGACAGGTAGTGGGGAATTTGTAGAAATACAAGGCACTGGAGAGGAAGCAACGTTTTCTAGAAAACAGTTAAATGAACTATTGGATTTAGCTGAAATAGGAATAGACGAACTAGTTAAGATTCAAAAGGAAGTACTAGGTGAAGAGATCACGAAAAAAATAGTTGGAAAAGAAAAGGAAGAGTGAGATGGAGAAGGAGATTATTATAGCGACTAAGAATAAAGGAAAAGTACGTGAGTTTGAAGCGCTATTTTCTGAAAAGGGAATTACTATTCAGTCGCTATTAGACTATCCTGACGTTCCTGATGTAATAGAAGATGGTGAAACGTTTGCAGAAAATGCTGCGAAAAAAGCAGAAACGATCGCAAAACATTTTCAAAAGATGGTTATTTCAGACGATTCGGGCTTAATCGTTGATGCCCTAGATGGACGTCCTGGTGTTTATTCAGCTAGATATGCGGGTATCGAAAAGGACGATGAAAAGAATTATCAAAAGGTATTAGAAGAATTAAGTGGAGTACCAACAGAAAGAAGGACTGCGAGATTTCACTGTTCTTTAGCAGTGGCTTCACCTAACAAGGAAACAGTTATTGTGGATGGAACGTGTGAAGGGATAATAACGGAAACTCCAGTAGGTGAAAATGGATTTGGCTATGACCCAATTATGTACATATCTGAGTTAAATAAAACGATGGCACAATTGTCACAAGAAGAGAAGAACCAAATAAGCCATCGTAAAGCAGCCCTTAAAAAGCTTGAAAACGAAATTTCTGATATTTTATAGGCCTAGGAGGTAATGAATAATGAGAGTTTTAATAGTAAGTGATAGTCATGGTCAAACAGAGGAATTATCTGATGTAATTACTCGCCATCGTCAAGAGGTCAATCTCATTATTCATTGTGGAGATTCAGAACTTGAAGCAAACTCAAAAGAATTAGATGGTGTGTCAGTAGTAGAAGGTAACTGTGATTACCAACATGATCAATTTCCTGAAGAGATTCGTAAAGAACTAGGTGACTACGTATTATATGTTACACATGGGCATCATTATAATGTTAAAATGACATACGTACCGATAAGCTACAAGGGTGAGGAAGTAGGGGCAAATATTGTTTGCTTTGGGCATTCACATGTAGCGACGTCCTTTTCCGAAAACGGGATTGTGTATATTAATCCAGGTAGCCTTCGTTTACCGAGAAATAGGAGCGAGCAAACATATGTAATTTGTGAGCTATCAACTAACGAAGTAAAGGTCTCTTTTCATGAAAGAGAGACGGGAGCTTTAATAGAAGAATTATCAGAAACTTTTTTATTTTAATAGTTGGTTTAAAGAGCATAAGGAATGGAAGCCCTTATAATAGCTGTTCCCTATGCTCAATTATTAATTAGAAAAAAGTCTAAGGAAGTTGTTGACAATAGAGGGTAGTTATTGTATAGTAATAACTGTCAAAACATACAGAAGTAATAAATGCGGGTGTAGTTTAATGGTAAAACCTCAGCCACGAGCGTTACTTCAATGATTATTCTTCGAGTTGTCTCGACGGATAAACTTCAGAGCGATACTAGCAGAGGAAGAGACATGTTAGTGGCGATTTGAAATTATGGTATATATTAATTAAAATGCGGGTGTAGTTTAATGGTAAAACCTCAGCCTTCCAAGCTGATGTCGTGGGTTCGATTCCCATCACCCGCTCCAAATAGTCCCAGTAGCTCAGCTGGATAGAGCATGGCACTTCTAATGCCAGGGTCGGGAGTTCGAATCTCTCCTGGGACGCCATATAGCTTTTAAGTATAACATCCATAGAAGGGTGTTTTTTATTTTGTGAAAATTCTTCAGATGTACAAATCAAAAAAAAAAGCGTAGCCAGTTCAAACCTTTGAACGGCTACGTTTTTTTGATTACTCGGTTGATTCTTCTCATCACTTCATAAAAATCATTACTAACCTCATTTTTAGAATAGCATACAACCTGCCATCCTTTTCTTAGTAACTTTCGCTTAATCCGGTTTGCATTTAGCGTGTCACTATCAATGATTGCAATGCGAAATGGAATGAGGACCAAGTTAACTTTATGTCTACCGAAGTTATAGTTGGGCGTGACATAAATATTTTGTTTCGTAAGAGCAGTGTATAACTTGCGCTCCCATTCGTTACTACATTGTTCATCATTCACCTCTTTGACTAAGCAAATATGAGGTCTAGCAAACTTTTTTAAGCGAACAAAAGGAATTGAAATATCCAATCGATGCAACTGATAGTTAAACCATTCTACTTTTACCATATATTCATCACCATACAGTAGCATTTGCAAATTTTACATGGAATATTACTATTCACAAAAAAAGAATAAACAAAATAAAAAATTATTTTATTTTGAAAATATCCAATATTACTAGTAGTGTAAGCGTATTCATCATTTCTTACTAATCAAAATAGTCGAATAATTTATGAAAAAGTGGTTGACCATCTAATAGAATGGGCGTATTATAAAGCTCAAATAAGTAATATTGAAACAAGAATTTTAGCGAATATTGTAAGGTGATTTAACACTCTCCATTGGCTCGTAATTATTATAAGAAGCAAATGATTATGTGTATATTTGTCGAAATATTCAATCTAAATAATTTTAGTTGCATAAAACTTGTAGCAGATAACCCAATGACAAACTAACATAGAGAGCAATTGAAGAAAGAGGGGTAGAGAGAATATGAGAAGCGATATGATTAAAAAAGGGATTGACAGAGCCCCGCATCGTAGTTTACTTCGTGCCGCGGGTGTAAAAGACGAGGATATGGATAAACCATTCATTGGTGTATGTAACTCCTATATTGATATTATTCCCGGTCATGTACATTTGAATAAATTTGCTGAAGTTGTTAAAGAAGCAATTATTGAAGCAGGTGGAATTCCGTTTGAGTTCAATACAATCGGTGTTGATGATGGTATCGCGATGGGGCATATCGGAATGCGTTATTCCCTTCCAAGTCGTGAAATAATCTGTGATGCAGCAGAAACTGTAATTAATGCACACTGGTTTGACGGAGTGTTCTATATTCCTAACTGTGACAAGATTACACCAGGAATGTTAATGGCTGCTGTTCGTACAAATGTACCTTCTGTTTTCGTATCAGGAGGCCCGATGGAAGCAGGAAGAACGAAAGATGGTAAAAGTCTATCACTAGCATCTGTGTTTGAAGGTGTTGGAGCATTTGCATCAGGTCGAATGAGTAGAGAAGAGTTACTAGAAATTGAACAATCAGCTTGTCCGACATGTGGTTCTTGTTCTGGAATGTTCACTGCTAACTCAATGAATACAATAATGGAAATGCTAGGAGTGGCTTTAGAAGGTAATGGTACATTAGTTGCTACATCAAAAGATCGCCATAACTTGATTAAAGATGCTGCTAAGCATTTAATGAATTTAATAAAGAATGACATTAAACCTCGTGACATCATCACGAAAGAAGCAATTGATGACGCATTTGCGTTAGATATGGCAATGGGTGGTTCAACTAATACAGTACTTCACTTACTTGCCATTGCAAATGAAGCTGAGATTGAATATGACTTAAATAGAATTAATGAAGTTGCTGAGCGTGTACCTTATTTATCTAAGATTAGTCCAGCATCGGATTATTCAATGGATGACGTTCATAAAGCGGGTGGTGTTACGGCAATTGTTAACGAATTATGTGGTATTGAAGGGGCAATTCACCCTGAAAGAATAACGATTACCGGTAAGACTATCGCTGAAAATGTAAGCCATGGAAAGATAACAAATGATGAAGTTATTCGTCGTAAAGATAATCCATATAGCCCTGTTGGTGGTCTATCAATACTTTTTGGTAACATTGCACCAGATGGAGCTGTAATAAAGGTTGGTGGGGTAGACCCATCAATTAAAACATTCGAAGGTGAAGCAATTGTCTTTGAATCTCAAGATGAAGCTCTTAAAGGAATTGATGAAGGAACAGTAAAAGCAGGTCATGTAGTAGTTATACGCTATGAAGGACCTAAAGGTGGTCCAGGGATGCCTGAGATGCTTGCTCCAACATCTTCTATTATGGGTAGAGGCTTAGGTAAAGATGTTGCGCTAATCACTGATGGCCGCTTCTCAGGTGCTTCAAGAGGGATTTCAATCGGACATATTTCACCAGAAGCAGCAGAAGGTGGTCCAATTGCCTTTGTTGAAAATGGTGACCGTGTTCTAATTGATTTGCCAAATAGAACAATGAACCTATTAGTATCCGATGAAGAATTAGCGAAAAGAAAAGAAAACTGGGTTGAGCCTGAACCAAAAGTTAAGAAAGGCTACCTAGCAAGATATTCAAAACTAGTTACTTCTGCAAATACTGGAGCAGTAATGAAAATCTAATATCCAAAACGTCGATGAGGAAAAGTAATTAAAGCTTATGCATGTACAGAGAGTCACTGTTGCTGAGAAGTGGCGATGCACCTTTAATGAACTCACCTCTGAGTATCAGCTTGAAAGATTTTTCGAGTAGAGTTGGTCGGGTGTTCACTGCACTCGTTACTAAAAATAGAACGACCCTAGGAAGTCGTTCACGAGATGATCTCTGTAAAGAGTTCATGAATAAGGGTGGTACCGTGGAAAGAAAATCTTTTCGCCCCTTAAGACCAATAGATTTTGGTTTCTTCTGGGGTGGAAAGGTTTTTTTATACTTCCATAAATAAATAACTTACTATTTATAATGCTGTTGGATAGCTAAAAATTTCGATAAAATCGATTTGTTTAGTGATTCCTTATTAATACATCAACTGGTAATAAGGGGGAAACAAAGGTGAGTACCAAGTTGAAACAAGTGGATAATGTTGTAACTGAAGAGAACAGTGTAATGTCAGGGTCTAGTATGTTAATTAAGGCATTAGCTAAGGAAAATGTTGATGTAATTTTCGGTTATCCGGGAGGAGCTATTTTACCAACCTATGACGAGATTTATAAAACAGGGATTCGCCATATTTTAGCAAGGCATGAGCAAGGTGCTATCCATGCAGCAGAAGGATATGCGAGAGTATCAGGCAAGCCAGGTGTTTGTGTTGTTACATCGGGTCCGGGAGCTACGAACGTAGTAACTGGAATTGCTGATGCGATGATTGATTCTCTTCCTCTAGTAGTTATTACTGGGCAAGTAGCAACATCAGTAATAGGAACAGATGCATTCCAAGAAGCAGACATGATTGGAATTACAATGCCGATAACAAAACATAATTATCAAGTACGTTCAGTTGAAGATTTACCTCGTATTGTAAAAGAGGCATTTCATATTGCGACAACGGGGCGTCCAGGTCCAGTATTAATTGATTTACCCAAAGATATCTCAGTTCAAACTGGAATTTTTGATTACGATAAGGAAATCGAATTACCTGGCTACCAACCAACTGTTAAACCAAACAAATTACAAATACGTAAAGTCGTAGAAGCGGTAACTCAAGCGAAAAAACCAGTGATTTTAGCTGGAGCTGGTGTACTTCATGGTCATGCGTATGACGAATTACTGAAGTACGTTGAGCAGCAAGAAATTCCTGTTGCTACTACTTTATTAGGGATAGGTGGCTTCCCGAGTGAACACCAATTATGTCTAGGTATGGCTGGGATGCATGGTACCTATACAGCTAATATGGCACTTCATGAAACGGATTTACTTATTAACATTGGAGCACGTTTCGATGACCGATTAACAGGGAATTTAGAATACTTTGCTCCTAATGCAAAAGTAGTTCATATAGACATTGACCCTGTAGAAATAGGTAAAAATGTTGAAACACACATTCCGGTTGTAGGGGATGCGAAATTAGCACTTAGCATGCTATTTGCAGAGGCTGGAGAGCAAGGAAAACATAAAGAGTGGATAGCAACTCTTGAAGGAATGAAACAAGAGTATCCTTTATGGTATTCAAAAGAGGGAGAAATAATCAAACCTCAAATGCTAATCGAAGCGATTCATGAAGTGTCAAAAGGTGAAGCAATTATTACAACCGATGTAGGTCAGCATCAAATGTGGTCGGCTCAGTTCTATAAGTTTAATAAACCAAACAGATGGGTTACATCAGGTGGACTTGGTACAATGGGCTTTGGTTTCCCAGCTGCAATTGGAGCACAATTTGCTGAGCCTGAATCCACAGTCATTAGTATCGTAGGTGACGCTGGTTTTCAAATGACAGCTCAAGAGCTATCAATCTTACAAGAACTTAATTTACCGGTAAAAGTTATTATTGTTAACAATGCAGCACTTGGAATGGTTAGACAATGGCAACAACTTTTCTACGATGAGCGTTATTCAAATTCGCTGTTCCCAATTCAACCTAATTTCGTAAAGCTTGCAGATGCTTATGATATTAAGGCAATGAAAATTGAGAAAGTAGAAGAGGTTCACCAAGCTTTAGAAGAAGCGCTTGCTTATCCAGGACCAGTAGTAATGGATTTCCGAGTTGCTCGTGATGAAAATGTGTACCCAATGATTGCTCCTGGTAAAGGTCATCACGAAATGGAGGGAGTAAAACCGTGAAACGTACAATTACAGCACTTGTAAATAATACATCTGGTGTTTTAAATCGAATCACAGGAATGTTTGCTAGAAGAAATTTTAACATTGAAAGTATTACTGTTGGTATTACTGAAAATCCTGCTATTTCAAGAATGACATTTGTTGTAGTAGTTGATAATCATAGAAATATAGAACAAGTTTTAAAGCAACTTCATAAACAAGTTGATGTATTGAAGGTACATGACATAACTGATGAACCGATTGTTGCTAGGGAATTGGCTTTAGTAAAAGTCAATGCAAATCCTCAACAACGAGGGGAAATTGCAGCGTTGGTTAATCCTTTCCGTGCAACGATCATCGATGTAGGGAGAGAAAGTATTACTGTTCAAGTAACTGGGGATCATCAAAAGGTTGAAGCATTTATTGATTTGTTACAACCATATGGAATTAGGGAAATCGCTCGTACAGGTATAACAGCCTTTAAGCGAGGAACAAAGAAATCGGTTATAGACCCTAACCGTGTTACATTAATTAACTAAAAATTATAACCAAGTCGAGTACTTAAATAACTAAACATGTGTATTAAAAAAATTCAAAATAAAAAATAATTTAAATTAGAGGAGAGATTTATTATGGCAAATGTATATTATAACGGAGATATCAACGAAGGTTTATTACAAGGGAAAACAGTAGCAGTAATCGGTTACGGTTCACAAGGTCATGCGCATTCATTAAATTTACGTGAAAGTGGAGTAAACGTAGTAGTTGGATTACGCCCTGGTGCATCTTGGGATCAAGCAGTAGCAGACGGATTTGAAGTACTTCCTGTACGTGAAGCAGCAGCTAAAGGTGACTTAATTATGATCCTACTTCCAGATGAGCACCAACCAAAAGTATATAACGAGTCTATCGCACCTGAATTAACTGCTGGTAAAGCATTAGTATTTGCTCATGGATTTAACATTCATTTTAACCAAATCAAACCACCTGCAGATGTTGACGTATTTTTAGCAGCTCCTAAAGGGCCTGGTCACTTAGTACGCCGTACGTACACTGAAGGTGCTGGAGTACCTGGATTAATCGCTGTATATCAAGATGCTACTGGTAAAGCAAAGGATCTTGCATTAGCTTATGCTAAGCAAATCGGTTCTGCTCGTGGTGGAGTTATTGAAACTACATTCCAAGAAGAAACTGAAACAGACTTATTCGGAGAGCAAGCAGTATTATGTGGAGGAACTTCAGCACTTGTAAAAGCTGGTTTCGAAACTCTTGTAGAAGCTGGGTACCAACCAGAAGTTGCATACTTTGAGTGCTTACATGAGTTAAAGCTAATCGTTGACCTAATGTATGAAGGTGGACTTGAAGGAATGCGTTACTCAATTTCAGATACTGCACAATGGGGCGATTATGTAGCAGGTCCACAAATCGTAACTGAAGATACGAAAAAGGCTATGAAGAAAATTTTAACTGACATTCAAACAGGTAAGTTTGCTAAAGGGTGGATTCTTGAAAACCAAGCAAACCGTCCAGAATTTACTGCTATTACTAAAGCTGAAAGTGAGCACCCAATTGAAGTTGTTGGTCGCGAACTACGTGAAATGATGCCATTTGTAAAAGCCAAATCAAAGGGAGTGGTAGGTAGTGCGAAAAATTAATGTATTCGATACTACTTTAAGAGACGGAGAGCAATCTGCTGGGGTCAATCTTAATTTCGAAGAAAAATTAGAGATTGCACAACAATTAGAACGTCTTGGTGTCGATATCATCGAAGCTGGGTTTCCAGCTTCGTCCCAAGGGGACTTTCGAGCTGTTAAAGCAATAGCTGATACAGTGAAAGGTAGCTCAGTAACTGGGCTATCTCGTTCTCTTGAAAAAGAGATTGATATATCTTGGGAAGCATTAAAGGGTGGAGCTGAGCCAAGAATTCACGTATTTCTAGCCACATCTCCAATTCATATGACACACAAATTACGAATGACTCCTGATGAGGTTGTTGAGACAGCAGTAGCTTCTGTGAAATATGCAGCAAAACGATTCCCAATTATTCAATGGTCTGCTGAAGATGCGTGTCGCTCAGACTTGGACTTCCTAGTCCGTATTATTGAGCAGGTAATTGATGCTGGTGCTTCAGTTATCAACATTCCAGATACAGTAGGGTATATTACGCCGAAAGAAATCACTCACATTTTTACTTACTTAAGAGAAAATGTACCTAATATCCACAAAGCGCAATTATCAGCCCACTGCCATGACGATTTAGGGTTGGCTGTTGCCAATTCACTAGCAGCAATTGAAGCAGGTGCTGACCAAGTTGAATGTACGGTTAATGGAATCGGTGAACGTGCAGGGAATGCTTCATTAGAAGAGATTGCTGTTGCATTAAAAATTAGAGGCGATGCTTACAAGGCAGAAACTGGATTAACGTTAAACGAAATTAAACGTACGAGTTCATTAGTAAGTAAATTAACAGGTATGATTGTACCTAATAATAAAGCTGTTGTTGGTAATAACGCCTTCGCTCATGAATCCGGAATCCATCAGGATGGAGTTCTTAAAGAAAAGACTACGTATGAAATTATTACTCCTGAACTAGTTGGGGTTTCATCAAATCGTATGGTACTTGGAAAACATTCTGGTCGTCATGCATTTAAAGAAAAAATTAAAGAACTTGGCTATACAGCAACTGATGAGCAGTTAAATAAAGTATTCAAAGCTTTCAAAGAGCTTGCAGATAAAAAGAAGGAAATTACGGAAGACGATATTTTCGCTCTTATGACAGACGAAAAAATCGGCGCAGCAGTTAAATACTATGAAGTGCACACACTTCAAGTTAACTATGGAACAACAAACATTCCTACTGCAACGATTACAATGCGTACTCCGAATGATGAAGTGGTCGAAGAAGCTGCAACTGGATCAGGTAGTGTCGAAGCAATTTATAATACACTTGAGCGTATTATAGACTCTCCAGTGAAACTATTAGACTACCGAATTCAATCAATAACTGGCGGAAGAGATGCCCTTGCAGAAGTATTTGTAAAAGTACTTTACGATGGTACTGAATCCACAGGCCGAGGCACAGCACATGACGTCTTAGAAGCGTCAGCAAAAGCCTATATAAACGCTGTTAACCGAATCGTTAACAGAAAAATGCGAGAAGAAGAAACAGAAACAGAAGTGCATATTTAAGATTCAACTAAAAAAGGTCGCTTTTACCTTTTTTAGTTGAATCGAAGCAATGAGCAAAGACGCTGCCATCTTTTAAGTTAACTATGAGTGGGTTTCTCATAGTTGACGCGCAGCGATCGGAGCCATTGCCACAAATACATTTAATCGCGTATACTTACGTTCTTTATTTACTGAACATTCAATTATTTATACAAAGAAAGGAAGGTTAAAATGAAAAAGAAAATTACAGTATTACCAGGAGATGGGATTGGTCCAGAAGTAACAAAAGCAGCAGTATCTGTACTTGATGTCATTGCTGAAAAATATAATCATGAATTTGAATATACTTACGCAAAACTTGGTGGGGTTGCGATTGATGAATATAACACACCATTACCTGAAGAAACAGTAAAAGTATGTAAAGAAAGTGATAGTGTACTTTTAGGAGCAGTAGGAGGCTACAAGTGGGATAACCTACCAGGTCATATGCGTCCTGAAAGAGGGTTACTCGGAATCCGTAAGGAGTTAGAATTATTTAATAACTTACGTCCTGTTGTAGCTTTTTCTAGCTTATCTGATTCTTCTACGCTAAAAAAGGAAGTAATAGATGGGGTTGACTTATTGATCCTTCGTGAATTAACAAGTGGTATTTACTTTGGTCAGCCTAGTGAACGTCGTCAAGAAGCTGACGGAGAAGCTGTTGTTGATACACTTTACTACAAACGTAGTGAAATTGAGAGAATTGTAAAACAAGCTTTTGAACTTGCACGAGTTCGTCGTAAAAAAGTAACATCTGTTGATAAAGCAAACGTATTAGAGTCAAGCCGAGTATGGAGAGAAGTAGCTACTGAAATCGGTAAAGACTATCCAGATGTTGAGCTAGAGCACATGCTAGTAGATAACGCAGCTATGCAGTTAATCCGCGATCCTAAACAGTTCGACGTAATGGTAACTGAAAATATGTTTGGTGATATTTTAAGTGATGAAGCATCTATGCTTACAGGCTCACTTGGAATGCTTCCTTCAGCTAGCTTAAGTAGTGACGGTCCTGGATTATTTGAACCGATTCATGGTTCTGCACCTGATATTGCAGGTCAAAACAAAGCCAATCCATTAGCGATGATTTCTTCTGTAGCAATGATGTTAAAATATTCATTTGGTCTTCAAGAAGAAGCAGAATCTGTTGGAAATGCAGTTAACACAGTACTAGAGCAAGGACATCGTACTGGAGATATCGCTAAACCAGGTGAGAAGGTACTTACAACAACTGAAATGACAGAAAAGGTAATTGAAGTAATTACTAGTAACGTAGCTAAGACAGTTAGCTAATTTATATTAAATATATTAGAAAGCAATATGGTTGTAGCGCCTTATATTGTTTTCAGATGGAGGAAGAGGAGAATGAGTCCAAAAACGATTATTGAAAAAATTTGGGAAAAACATACCGTTCTTGAAGAAGAGGGAAAACCCAATTTACTTTATATAGACTTACACATGGTACACGAAGTTACGTCTCCGCAAGCTTTTGAAGGACTTCGCCTTAGTGACCGTAAAGTACGTCGTCCAGATTTAACGTTTGCAACAATGGATCATAATGTTCCAACAGTTGACCGTTATAATATTACGGATGAAATTGCTAGAAAACAAATGGATACACTTTCGCAAAACTGTAATGAATTCGGAATAAAAATTGCTGATTTAGATAGTCCTGATAATGGAATTGTTCACGTTATTGGGCCTGAGCTAGGATTAACACAGCCAGGTAAAACAATTGTATGTGGTGATAGTCATACTTCTACTCATGGAGCTTTCGGAGCTTTAGCTTTTGGTATCGGTACGAGTGAAGTAGAGCATGTTCTAGCTACACAAACATTATGGCAATCAACTCCTAAGACGCTAGAAGTTAAAGTAACAGGAAGACTTTCGCAAGGAATCACTGCAAAAGATGTTGTTCTTGCTATCATTGCTAAATTTGGAGTAGATTTCGGTACTGGTTCAGTAATTGAATTTACTGGAGATGCGATTCGTGGTATGACGATGGAAGAGCGAATGACAATTTGTAATATGTCAATTGAAGCGGGTGCAAAAGCAGGCTTAATTAGTCCTGACCAAGTAACGTTTGATTACTTAAAAGGAAGAGAATTTGTCCCTTCTGGCGAGAATTTTGATAAGGCTGTTGCCGAATGGAAAGCATTAGCTACTGATGAAGGTGCTGTATATGACCGTTCAGTTGAAATCTCAGGGGATGAAATTCAACCTATGGTAACTTGGGGAACGAATCCATCACAAGGTATTGGTATTGATGAAGCAATTCCAAGCCCTGAAGATGGAAAGACTGGCTCAGAAACTAAAGCGATTCAACAAGCTTTAGATTATATGGGCTTTGAACCAGGAACGAAAATGACAGATGTTGAAATTAACCATGTGTTCATCGGTTCATGTACAAATTCACGTATGAGTGATTTAAGAGCAGCAGCTGCGGTAGCAAAAGGACGTAAAGTAAAAGAAGGCGTTCGTGCAATCGTTGTACCAGGTTCACAAAAGATTAAAAAGCGTGCAGAAGGTGAAGGTTTGGATAAAATCTTCTCTGAAGCTGGATTTGAATGGCGTGAATCTGGCTGTAGTATGTGCTTAAGTATGAATCCTGACTTCGTACCAGAAGGAGAACGCTGTGCTTCTACTTCAAACCGTAACTTTGAAGGTCGTCAAGGTAAAGGAGCAAGAACTCACTTAGTCAGTCCGGCGATGGCAGCGGCAGCAGCTATTGAAGGTAAGTTTGTTGATGTTCGTACATTTGTAAAATCACCAGTTTAATATAAAAAAGGATAGAAGGTGTAGAATAGATGGAACCAATTGTTGTTCATACAGGGAAAGTGGCGGCAATGAACCGCGTAAACGTAGATACAGACCAAATTATACCAAAGCAGTTTCTAAAGCGTGTTGAGCGTACTGGTTTCGGAAAGTTTTTATTTTTCGACTGGCGCTATAATGCGGATGGGACAGATAACCCTGAATTTGAATTAAATCAAACGCACAACCAGGGCTCTACAATCTTAGTTGCTGATCATAATTTTGGATGTGGTTCGTCTCGTGAGCATGCTCCTTGGTCATTACAGGACTATGGATTTAGAGTAATTATCTCCCCGAGCTTTGCAGATATCTTCTATAATAACTGCTTTAAAAATGGGATTTTACCAATTCGCTTAGATGAGGCAAAAGTCTATGAACTAATGGATAAGGCTGATAAAGATATTTATGAGTGTACAGTTGACCTTAAAGAGCAAAAAATTTCTGATAGTGAAGGTTTTGAATCATCATTTGAAATTGATGCTTATTGGAAAGAAATGTTATTAAATGGTTGGGATGAGATTGGTTTAACTCTTCGTTATCAAGATAAAATCAAAGAATATGAAGAAAAAGTACACGTGTAAGATTAAAAAGAACGTCTACGGAAAATTTTCCGTGACGTTCTTTTTCAGATAATTGAAAGTAGACTAGAGTTTGTAGCTACCTTTTTCTATACACTGTAGAATATCTAGTTACTAAATTGAAAAAACTATAGGCTAACGACTTAGATTCATTGTTTTTCAAAATACGAACTGATAAACTAATATGAAGGACCGATTATACTGACTATGATGACTTAGTCAAAATTGGAGAGATTTCATGAGCGACGAACAAAACAACCAAAAAGAAAATGTGATTTTGTTCCCAGGTCTCGTCTCAAAGTATGTTGACAAGGGAATGGGCTACTTAAAAGAAAAAAGCTATCACATGGCTCTTAAATCTTTTGAGGAAACGTTAAAGCTTGAGCCAGATCATCCTCAAGGAAGGCTTGGAATAGTTCTAAGTTATATTGAACTTGGACGACTCCAGGAGGCAGTTGAGGCTAGCGAAACAATGTTGAGAGAAGATATTGGTGATTACTATGATGTCCTGCAAGTCCATATCTCTTTACTAGTACAATTAGGACAATATCAAGAGGTTGTGACAATGCTTGAGGCTGTTATTGCTGAGGACAGAATACCATCTCATCTTGCTGAATCGTTCTATCATTTATTACACTTTAGTCGTCAAATGATTGAAGAACCCCTTTTAGACGATGCCGTAATTGGAGAGGCTAGTTTTAATGAGCAATTAGTAGATGAAGCATTTGAACTTTTGAAGGTAGATGATCCTCTTCGTCAGTGGAAAGGTATTCAGACACTAAAAAACAGTGAACATCCACAATTAGTTGAGAATATTTCTATTTTTTTACAAGAGGAGAAAAATGACATCCTATTAAAAAGTATGGCTTTACAGTTACTAAAGGATAGAAATGTAGATGATCCTATTCTAGTGACGAAATTGAATCAAACAATTTCAGTTATCCCTTCTAACTTATCGGATTTAGAACATTCTTCCTTTGGTGAGAGTGTTGAACAAAAGCTTCGAATGGAGTTAGAGAGTGAAAACCCAACCTTACTCGAGAATTCACTAGAAATATGGTGGCATTACTTGTTTGCTATTTATCCAATAGAGTCTTCAACTGATGATGCAGATGTCTGGGCAGCAGCAGTTCACATAACTGCGCTAGAAAGTCACGGATTTGA
This sequence comes from Bacillus sp. FJAT-45350, assembly GCF_002335805.1. NCBI lineage: Bacteria > Bacillati > Bacillota > Bacilli > Caryophanales > Bacillaceae > Bacillus > Bacillus sp. FJAT-45350. The sequence goes on from NZ_NISU01000002.1 coordinate 467,005, forward strand.
TTTTGATGAAGTCGAAATATCTAACACATATGAAGTTCCTCTTAAAGAAGTATTACATAATATGAATCAGTTAATGGATGTCCAACATCAAGTATTTCAAGGGATTGAGAGATAAGAATTTCTTGAAATGAATGGTTGATATGTTATAATGTAATGGTTGTCAATCATGTAATGATATACAAAATCGGAATTTACCTTAATTAAGTAAGAATTAAAAGATTGTGGAGGGAAATAATAAATGACTGCAAAATGGGAAAAACTAGAAGGAAATGAAGGCGTCTTAACTGTTGACGTTGATGCTGAAAAAGTAAACGCAGCTTTAGACCAAGCTTTCAACAAAGTAAAGAATAAAGTAAATGTACCTGGATTTCGTAAAGGGAGAATTCCTCGTGGTATGTTCGAGCAACGTTTCGGTGTAGAATCTTTATACCAAGATGCTCTTGATATCTTACTTCCAGAAGCATATGCAAGTGCAATTGACGAAACTGGAATTGAGCCAGTAGATCGTCCTGATATCGATATTGAGCAAATGGAAAAAGGTTCAAACCTTATTTTCAAAGCGAAAGTAATCGTTAAGCCAGCTGTACAACTTGGTGACTACAAAGGAATCGAAGTTGAAGAAGTTGACGTAACAGTTACTGACGAAGATGTTGATAACGAAATAAAGCAACTTCAAGAAAAACAAGCTGAGCTAGTTGTTGTTGAAGATGGTACTATCGAAAATGGAGATACAGCTGTACTTGACTTCGAAGGAATCGTAAATGGTGAAGCATTTGAAGGCGGAAAAGCTGAGAACTATTCTCTTGAAATTGGTTCAGGTCAATTCATTCCTGGATTTGAAGAGCAATTAGTAGGTCTAAAATCTGGAGAAGAAAAAGACGTTGAGGTTAACTTCCCAGAAGAATATCATTCTGAAGATTTAGCTGGTAAGCCTGCTACTTTCAAAGTGAAAATTCATGACATTAAGCGTAAAGAGCTTCCAGAAATCAACGATGAGTTTGCTAAAGATGTAAACGAAGAAGTTGCTTCATTGGACGAGCTTAAAACACAGCTTAAAGACAATTTAGTTAAAAACAAAGAGCAAGAAGCTGAGCATAACAAGCGTGATACAGTTGTTGAAAAAGCAGCTGAAAACGCAACGATTGATATTCCAGAAGCAATGGTAACAACTGAAACAGATCGTATGCTTCAAGAGTTCGGCCAACGTTTACAAATGCAAGGTATGAACCTTGATATGTACTATCAATTTGCAGGTACAGACGAAAATGGTATGCGTGAACAGTTCAAAACAGATGCTGAAAAGCGTGTACGCATTAACCTAACTCTAGAAGCAATCGCTGAAGCTGAGAACATTGAAGTTTCTGATGATGATGTAGATGCTGAGTTAGAAAAAATGGCTGAAATGTACCAACGTACTGTTGAAGAGTTAAAGCAAATCTTCGCAGCACAAGGTGGATATGATGGAATCAAAGGTGATCTTAAAATTCAAAAAGCAGTGGATTTCTTAATAGAAAATAGCAAAAGTGCTACTGTAGCTTAATATGTTATATGAAAACAAGGCGCGAATCATTCGTGCCTTGTTTTCTACACCTTTATGGATAATTAAAGAGCATTCTTTAAATGATTGTACTAGGTTGTAATTAGGTAGTATGAAGTTTCCATAGTTTGTGCAAAATGAGTCGCATAGGGTTTTTATAAAATGTAGTACAAGTTTATTTTTATGGAAACATTTATAATCAATTTAATGCTTGGATAAATTTTTAGTTCAAGGAAAAGTTTAGTAAAAAACTACATAATGTAAAAAAAGGAGTTTTTCGACTCCGTCTTGAATTACTAAGAAATAGGATTTTATTTTGTTATCGTGTAAAAGCATGTATGTTTGCTGTGTCTTCACTGTATACATATTAATATGAGTGTTCTATTAACGCTCGAAAAGGATTCTGTGATACAATTCAATACATAAATCTGGTTTTGTAAAAAAATGTGATGGGCATAAGCATACAAATTTAGCTTTTCCACAAAAATTGTAAGGGGTGATAGAATGTTTAAATTTAACGATGAAAAAGGACAGCTTAAATGTTCTTTCTGTGGTAAAACACAAGACCAAGTACGTAAACTGGTCGCAGGACCTGGTGTTTATATATGCGATGAGTGTATTGAACTTTGCACGGAAATCGTTGAAGAGGAGCTTGGAACAGAGGAAGAAGTTGAATTTCAAGAAATTCCAAAGCCTCAAGAGATTAGAGAAATCCTTGATGACTACGTAATAGGTCAAGAGCAAGCGAAGAAATCACTTTCAGTCGCTGTTTATAACCATTACAAACGTATCAATTCATTGAGTAAATCAGATGATGTTGAACTTGCGAAAAGTAACATTGCTATGATTGGTCCAACAGGTAGTGGTAAGACGTTACTTGCACAAACACTTGCAAGAATCCTTAATGTACCATTTGCGATTGCGGATGCAACTTCATTAACAGAAGCTGGTTATGTAGGGGAAGATGTAGAAAACATCTTATTAAAGCTAATCCAAGCAGCTGATTATGACGTAGAAAAGGCAGAAAAAGGAATTATCTACATTGATGAAATTGATAAAGTAGCACGTAAATCAGAGAATCCATCAATAACTCGTGATGTATCAGGTGAAGGTGTACAGCAAGCACTACTGAAAATTCTTGAAGGAACGACAGCAAGCGTTCCTCCTCAAGGTGGTCGTAAACATCCACATCAAGAATTTATCCAAATTGATACAACAAATATTTTATTTATTTGTGGTGGAGCATTTGATGGAATTGAACAAATTATTAAACGCCGTTTAGGTAAAAAAGTCATTGGTTTTGGCTCTGAAACGAAACAGGAAGACTTAAAGCCAGGTGAATACTTAGCAAAGGTTCTACCTGAAGATTTATTACGTTTCGGTTTAATCCCTGAATTCATTGGACGTCTACCAGTTATTTCAAGCTTAGAGCCATTAGATGAAGAGGCGTTAATTGAAATATTAACAGCGCCAAAAAATGCGCTTGTTAAGCAGTATCAAAAATTATTAGAACTTGATAGCGTCGAGCTTGAGTTTACTGATGATGCCCTTCGAGAAATTTCTAAGAAGGCAATTGAAAGAAAAACAGGTGCTCGTGGACTACGTTCAATAATTGAAGGTATCATGTTAGACGTAATGTTTGACTTACCATCAAGAGAAGATGTTGTTACATGTGTCATCCATGACAAGTGCGTAACAGACAATGAGATGCCTATCTTGAAAACTGAAGATGGTAAAGAAATTAAATTAGAAAAAGAACCTAAGGAAAGTGCTTAAAAGATAATGTTTTTTAGCATTACGATAACCTTAAGGTTGTGAATAGAAGTCCCTAACTGACATATGTTGGTTAGGGATTTTTTGTTTACTAGGGATTTTCTCGGAGATACTAAGAGAAAATGACAAACATCTTAGGGGGGACACATATGAATTTAACAGGGATTGCCTTGTTCATTCAATTATTTTTCGGTGTGATTATTGGTCTATACTTTTGGAACTTGTTAAAAAATCAACGTACTCAAAAGGTCTCTGTAGACAGAGAGTCAAGAAAAGAAATGGACCAACTTCGTAAATTGCGTTCAATTACATTAAGTGAGCCTTTATCGGAGAAAGTCCGACCAACAGGCTTTGATGAGATTGTAGGTCAGCAAGAAGGTATTCGCTCTTTACGTGCAGCACTGTGCGGACCTAACCCACAGCATGTGATTATTTATGGACCTCCAGGCGTTGGTAAAACAGCGGCTGCAAGATTGGTACTTGAAGAAGCAAAGAAAAATGAGAAAACACCATTTAAGCCTGGAGCCGTTTTTGTTGAGTTAGATGGGACAACAGCTCGTTTTGATGAAAGAGGGATTGCGGATCCGTTAATAGGTTCTGTCCATGATCCGATTTATCAAGGTGCTGGTGCAATGGGACAAGCTGGAATACCACAACCGAAGCAAGGGGCTGTTACCAAAGCTCATGGTGGTGTGTTATTTATTGATGAAATTGGTGAGCTTCACTCGATCCAATTAAATAAACTACTAAAGGTTCTTGAGGACCGTAAAGTATTCTTAGAAAGTGCTTATTATAATGAAGAAAATACACAGATTCCAAGACATATTCATGAAATCTTTCAAAAAGGATTGCCGGCAGATTTTCGTTTAATTGGTGCTACAACAAGAACGCCTGATGAAATTCCTCCAGCTATACGCTCACGCTGTCTTGAAGTTTTCTTTAGAGCACTTCAGCCTGAAGAGATTATTTCAATCGCGAGAAAAGCAGCTGATAAAATAAATTTTGCTGTAGAGGATGGAGTATTAGAAAGAATTTCGAAATATGCTACTAATGGTCGTGAAGCAGTAAATGTTGTTCAAATTGCTGCTGGGATTGCAACTGGTGATGATAGAGAAAAAATCACAAATTCAGATGTCGAGTGGGTAATACATTCTAGTCAATTGTCTCCACGTCCAGAAAGAAGCATTAGTGAAAAGTCTGAAGTTGGTATTGTTAATGGGCTTGCTGTCTACGGACCTAATATGGGGGCTTTATTAGAGATTGAGGTTAATGTTATCCCAACAAAGGGTAAAGGACAGATAAATATAACAGGGATTGCCGAAGAAGAAAGCACAGGAAATCAAACTCGTTCAATAAGAAGAAAAAGTATGGCTAAAGGCTCTGTAGAAAACGTAGTAACAGTACTTAGAAAAATGGGCGTACCTACAGCCGATTTTGATATCCATATTAATTTTCCTGGTGGTACACCAGTTGATGGACCTTCAGCAGGTGTTGCAATTGCGGTAGGTATATATTCAGCTATTAATAATGAAAAAGTTCTTAATACTGTTGCAATGACTGGTGAAATTGGTATTCATGGAACGGTAAAACCAATTGGTGGTGTCGTAGCAAAAATAGAGGCAGCTAAACAGGCTGGAGCAACGAAAGTTATTATACCGAAAGACAATGAGCAAGCAATTCTGAAAGAAATTGGAGGAATTGAAATTATTCCTGTAACTCGTTTAGAAGAAGTGTTAGAGCATTCGATTTATGAAGAAGTTGGAGAAGAGGAAGTTATTCCGGCTAGCCAATCATTCCAATCTCCAGCTACTCAAGTATAAGAAAAGACCGCTTTGCGGTTTTTCTTATTCTTCAAAATTCAATAAGTAAGCCAAAGAGAACCTGTTTATTTTCGAAATTATAAGAAAAGTAATAGATATTAAGGAAGCAACACTGTTTTGAATTAGACAAAGAGTCATTGATAGGATAAAATTGTACAAGATGCTATAATTTTGATCGATATATTTATAACAATATTGTAGGATACGTATTAGGTTGTTTGGAGGTGTTTTTCGTATGACTGATGAGAAAACACGGGTAATACCATTATTACCGTTAAGGGGATTACTTGTATTTCCTTCAATGGTTCTTCATTTAGATGTTGGGCGTAGTAAATCAGTAAATGCCCTAGAAAAAGTAATGGTTGAAGACCATGAAATTATTTTATCAACACAAAAAGAAATATCAATTGATGAGCCCAAACAAGAAGAAATTTTTTCCATAGGTACACTTGCTAAGGTTAAACAGATGCTGAAGCTACCAAATGGCACAATTCGTGTTTTAGTAGAAGGATTAAGCAGAGCAAGAATTGATTCTTTTCAAGACAACGAAGATATGTTTGAAGTGGAAATGACAATCCTAGAAGATGATATTGTAGAGGCTGGTACTGAAGAGAAAGCACTAATGAGAAGTCTTCTCCAGCAATTTGAACAATACATTAAGCTATCGAAAAAGATTTCGGCAGAAACACTGGCTTCTGTAGCTGACATCGAAGAGCCAGGAAGATTAGCTGATGTAATTTCTTCTCATCTACCATTAAAGATTGCTGAAAAGCAGGAAATATTAGAGATGACAATTGTAAAAGAACGTCTTTTAAAATTAATTGAGATTTTAAATAATGAAAAAGAGGTTCTTGGTCTAGAGAAGAAGATTGGTCAGCGTGTAAAAAAATCAATGGAAAAAACGCAAAAGGAATACTATTTGCGTGAACAGATGAAAGCAATTCAAAAAGAACTAGGCGATAAAGAAGGTAAAACTGGTGAGATTGCCACATTAAAAGAGCGTATTGAAGAAGCGAATATGCCTGAAAATGTAAAAGAGAAGGCAATTAAAGAGCTTGAGCGTTATGAAAAAATGCCAGCAAGTTCAGCTGAAAGCTCCGTTATCCGAAATTATATTGACTGGCTTATTAATCTGCCGTGGACGAAGGAAACAGAAGATTTCTTAGATGTAAATCATGCAGAAGAAATTTTAAATGAGGACCACTATGGTTTAGAAAAGGTAAAAGAACGTGTACTTGAATATTTAGCAGTACAACAATTAACGAATGAGTTAAAAGGGCCTATTCTATGCTTAGCTGGACCTCCAGGGGTAGGGAAGACATCTCTAGCTCGTTCGATTGCTCGTTCATTACAAAGGGAATTTGTTCGAATCTCACTTGGTGGTGTTCGTGATGAGGCAGAAATACGAGGACACCGTCGTACGTATGTAGGAGCAATGCCTGGTCGAATTATTCAAGGAATGAAGAAGGCTGGAACGATAAATCCTGTATTTTTATTAGATGAAATTGATAAAATGGCAAATGATTTCAGAGGAGACCCTGCTGCAGCGTTGCTAGAGGTCCTTGACCCTGAACAAAACAATACATTTAGTGATCATTATATTGAAGAGTCTTATGACCTTTCAAAAGTCATGTTTGTCACGACTGCCAATAATATCGGCACTATTCCAGGGCCTTTACTTGACCGTATGGAGATTATTTCAATTGCTGGCTATACTGAGCTTGAAAAGCTACACATTTCTAAGGACTATTTACTACCGAAGCAAGTTAAGGAGCATGGTCTGACGAAAGGGAAGCTTCAAGTGAAAGATGATGCATTAATTAAAGTTATCCGTTATCATACGAGAGAAGCAGGTGTACGTAGCTTAGAACGACAAATGGCAACACTTTGTCGTAAAGCAGCCAAAATGATTGTTTCTGGTGAAAAGAAGAAAGTTGTTCTTACAACGAAAATGGTAGATGAAATGCTTGGGAAACCAAGATTCCGTTACGGTCAAGCTGAGGAAGAAGATCAAGTAGGAGCAGCAACTGGCTTAGCCTATACAACAGCTGGTGGTGATACACTATCAATTGAAGTATCAGTAACACCAGGGAAAGGCAAATTGATTTTAACTGGGAAGCTCGGCGATGTAATGAAAGAGTCTGCACAAGCAGCATTTAGCTATATTCGTTCTCGCTCAGAAGAGTTTAATATAGAACCTGACTTTCATGAAAAAAGTGACATCCATATCCATGTACCAGAAGGGGCTACACCTAAAGATGGTCCTTCTGCAGGGATAACGATGGCAACAGCCTTAATTTCTGCTCTTACAGGAAGAGTAGTAAAAAAAGAGGTTGGTATGACAGGAGAGATTACACTTCGTGGTCGTGTTCTACCAATTGGAGGCTTAAAGGAAAAGTCAATGAGTGCTCATAGAGCAGGTATTACAAAAATAATCATGCCTAAGGATAATGAAAAAGACTTAGAAGATATTCCAGAAAGTGTCCGCGATGAGCTAGAGTTTATTTTAGTATCACACTTAGATGAAGTATTAAAGCATGCATTGGGAGAGAAAAAATGAAAGTAACAAATGTAGAACTCCATACGGTTGGAGTAAAACCTGAACAATACCCAAAAACACTGTTACCAGAAGTAGCTCTTGCGGGACGTTCAAATGTTGGGAAGTCTTCTTTTATTAATAAGATGATTAACCGAAAAGGACTTGCTCGTACATCACAGAGACCAGGTAAAACGCAAACATTAAATTTTTACATGGTTAATGAAATGGTAATGTTAGTGGATGTTCCTGGTTATGGTTTTGCAAAAGTGCCGAAGAAAGAAAAAGAAGCTTGGGGGAAAATGATTGAGACGTACATACAGCAAAGAGAACAGCTAAAAGCAGTTGTACAGATCATTGATATCCGTCACAAACCTTCTGCCGATGACCAAATGATGTACGAGTGGTTAAAGCATTATGAAATGCCGGTAATTCTTGTAGCAACAAAAGCAGACAAGATTCCAAAAGGGAAGTATGAAAAGCATCTAAAAGAGATTCGTACTTGCCTAAATAAACACCCAGATGATCCATTATTAATCTTTTCATCTGAAACGGCTATAGGAAAAGAGCAAATATGGAATACGATTTTAAAGTTTATTAACGAAAAGAAATCAGAAACGCCAGAATAAAAATATAGAGGATGTCTTAAAAGGCCATATACCTTTTAAGACATCCTCTATTTCTTTTTCAAAATTAAATACAAACCAACAGCAATTAGAGCAATAGGCCAAAAGCCTTCTATGACATGGAAGAACGATTGAAACCAACCAATAAAGCCTGAATAAAAAAATCCAAGCGCTGAGATCAGTAACAGGATGATAGCCGGAATGAGTCCATCTTTATTCGTTCGACTATACACCATAAGGAATGATAGACCAACAATAACAGTAAACATTGCCCAGTGATTTGGCCAAAATGAGAACATGATGAGAAAGTGAAAGTGTAGTCCTAATAGAAATAAAAGCCAACCTGGAAATAAGCTATTTGATTCTCTGCCAACATAGCTTTGCACTAAAAAGGCAATACCGATGACAAGTAAGATAGATGGCCATGTGAAGAGTTGATTAACATATGGAAGATTCAGTTGCCGTAATAAAAAGAATAAACCAACCCCGATTAGAAGTATGCCTGGAAAGATTCCATTTCTTTTCATACTTTCGCCCCCTTTTTTAATACTAAACAATCATAATAAGGCTAACAACCTTTTTCTATGAATAAAATCCGAATAAAGGATTAAGCATGAGTACAAACTATAAAAAGTATATCTTACATAAACTTCCTAATTATGAACCAAAAAGAAGCAATACCAACATAATAGCATAGGCTTTCAAGATCTGTTCACAATTTTTTTTTGAGTTACCCGAAATACATGCTATAATATCATCATAATGCGTCGAAAAAGAGAAAAATTGTTTTATTATATAGAAAAACATAAACGATTAGATAACGGTGATAGCATATTTAGATGGTTTGGCTGCACATTGTACGTTTAACTTCTAATTAAAAAGTTGCTTATCGTTTCTTATCATAAATATGGGGATTTAAATTATTGTGGGGGTGAAGTAAACAAATGCATATCCTAGTTGTTGGATTAAACTATAAAACTGCCCCTGTTGAAATCCGTGAAAAGTTTTCATTTCAGGAGTCTGAGCTATCGGAGGCACTTCAACAGTTACGCAGCACAAAAAGTATACTAGAATGCACGATTATTTCTACATGTAATCGTACTGAAATATATGTTGTTGCGGACCAATTACACACTGGACGTCACTTCACGAAGGTGTTCTTATCTGAATGGTTCAACATGCCAAGAGAAGAGTTTAGTCAGTATTTAAATATACGTGAAGATCATCACGCAATTGAGCACTTGTTTAGAGTAACATGTGGTTTAGATTCGATGGTGCTTGGTGAAACTCAAATTCTAGGTCAAATTCGTGATGGATTCTTATTTGCTCAAAAGGAAAATGCAACAGGGACAATTTTTAATCAACTATTTAAGCAAGCAGTAACTCTAGCAAAGCGTTCACATTCCGAAACGGAAATCGGTGCGAATGCAGTTTCTGTTAGTTATGCTGCAGTTGAGTTAGGAAAGAAAATTTTCGGTGATTTTGCTGACAAACATGTTCTTATTTTAGGAGCAGGTAAGATGAGTGAATTAACTGCGAAGCATTTACATGCTAATGGTGCATCGAAAATTACTGTTATCAACCGTACGCAAGCAAAAGCTGCTGAGTTAGCAGAGCGCTTTTTAGGACAGGCGAAGCCGTTGGAACAGCTTCAAGAGGCGATTGCTGAAGCAGATATTTTAATTAGTTCAACTGGTGCTAGAGATTACGTTATTACAGCTGACTCTGTTCGAGGTTCAGTGAAGAAACGCCGTGGTCGTCCATTATTTATGGTTGATATTGCGGTACCGCGTGATCTTGACCCTGCTCTTGCTGATTACGATGATATCTATTTATATGATATTGATGACTTAGAAGGTATTGTTCAAGCTAACTTAGAAGAGCGCAAAGTAGAAGCAGAAAAGATTGAATTAATGATAGAAGCAGAAATTGATGAGTTTAAGAGCTGGTTAAATACATTAGGTGTTGTGCCTCTTATTTCTGCATTACGCACAAAAGCATTAACTGTACAAGCTGAAACGATGGAAAGCATTGAAAGAAAGCTTCCACATCTTTCAGACCGGGACAAAAAAGTACTTCGTAAACATACAAAGAGTATCGTAAACCAGTTATTACGTGATCCAATTACAAGAGTAAAAGAGCTTTCGGCAGATGAAAATGCAAATGAATCATTGGCATTATTCACAAAGATATTTGCACTTGAGGAAGAATTAACAGCTCAACTAGTTAGAGAGAGGGAAAAAGAAAGAATCAACCAAGTTGAAGGCGACTGGGAATTAAAGAAGAAAGAGTTTGTTCCTGCTAGACAGACTGAAAGTGTCGTTGTTCGCTCCTAGAGGAGAGTTATTTCAGTGGTTAGTTTAAATTGGTTTTACCTCGTCATTATTATTCTCTATTGTTTGAGTGTATTAGGATATTTTATTGATTTTATTCAACACAACCGGAAGGTCAATCGGATTGCCTTCTGGTTGCTTTCGATTGTCTGGATTTTTCAAACGTGTTTTTTTGTTTTACGAATGCTAGAATTTAACCGATTACCCGTACTAACCTCCTTTGAAGGTATGTTCTTTTATGCGTGGGTACTAGTGAGCTTATCTTTGTTTATTAACTGGTTTTTCCCAGTGGATTTTCTAGTCTTTTTTACAAATGTTGTTGGTTTTGTCCTTATGGCATTAAGTGTGTTCACACCAACAGGAGACGTACCTCCAGAGCTTTCACAACTACTCATTTCAGAATTACTTATCATACATGTCTTTATGGTGATATTCGGATATGCCGCCTTTACTTTGGCATTTGTTTTTTCGGTTATGTACAGCTTGCAGCATAATATGCTAAAGCGAAAAAATTGGGGGAAGCGTTTGCTTCGATATGGAAGCCTTTCTAAGCTAGATAAAATGGCATTCTGGACAACGTTGATTTCATTCCCAGTGTTTCTGTTAGGAATTATATTAGGATTAATATGGGCATCAATTAAACTTGGTGAATTACCATGGTTGGATGCGAAAGTCATTAGCTCATTAACGGTATTAGCTGTTTATGGGGCTTATTTGTATCAACGAGTAGTCAAAGAAGCAAGGGGTTATTCAATGGCAATGTTGAATATCGTAGGCTTTTTACTTGTGTTAATTAACTACTTTCTATCAAGCAGTTTCTCAAAGTTTCATCTTTGGTACTAAATTTAATTATGAATTATGAGTGATTAGTTATGAGTTATAAGTTGGAATTGCAAATTGCAAATTTCAAATTTCAAATTAAATCTATGGCAATTTGCAATTCTAAATTCGCAATTGCTCTTTGACCTTGTTTATAATAGATGTAGATTTATAATATTGGAGGATGTTATGAGAAAAATAGTGATCGGTTCAAGAAAAAGTAATCTTGCTCTTACTCAAACGGAATGGGTAATTGACCAATTAAAACAAGCTGGCGCGCCTTTTGAGTTTGAAATTAAGAAAATCGTGACAAAGGGAGATCAAATTCTTGATGTTACCCTTTCAAAAGTTGGTGGAAAAGGCTTGTTTGTTAAAGAAATCGAGCAAGCGATGATGGATAAAGAGATTGATATAGCAGTTCATAGTATGAAGGATGTTCCTTCTGAGCTTCATGAAGGATTTACACTTGCTGCGACTACAAAGCGTGTTGATCCACGTGATGCTTTTATTTCGAACGATCATGTAAAGCTAGCTGATTTACCTGCGGGTTCAATTGTAGGAACAAGTAGTTTACGTCGCTCTGCACAAATTTTAGCACAGCGTCCTGACCTTGAAATACAGTGGATTCGTGGAAACATTGAAACTCGTTTACGTAAATTAAAAGAAGAGAACTTTGATGCAATTATTTTAGCTGCTGCAGGGCTTGAGCGCATGGGGTGGTCGAAGGATATTGTAACTGAATTTTTAGAGCCAGACGTTTGTATTCCAGCAGTTGGACAAGGGGCATTAGGTATTGAATGTCGCTCTGATGATCAAGAAGTAATTGATTTATTACAGCATATTAATGACGACGTGACTGCTCGTACAGTGGCAGCTGAGCGTGCATTTCTTTATAAAATTGAAGGAGGCTGTCAGGTTCCGATTGCAGCGTATAGTACGCTTGACGGAGAAGACATCAAGATTACAGCATTAGTCGGTAGTCCAGATGGAAAGACAATCCTTCATGAAACAATGACAGGGAAGGACCCAGTTGAGTTAGGACAAGCAGTTGCTGGTCAGTTACTTGAGAAGGGTGCAAAAGAGATTCTCGATAAAGTAAAGAAAGAGCTTAACCAATAATGAAAGAATCACCTCTTCAATCTCGTAGAATTTTAGTTACTAGGGCAAAGGACCAAGCTAAAAGTTTTACAGAAAAAATCGAAAGTAATGGCGGGACGGCTATAGAAGTTCCGCTCATTACATTTCAAAAGCCAGTGAAACAAGAAGAGATTGAACAAGCATTATCAAGCTTACATACATATGATTGGCTTATTTTTACGAGTATTAATGGGGTTCACTTCTTTTTTGATTTTCTTGAAGAGTTTAACGTTGCGTTCGAATATCTTAATGATATCAAGATAGCTGTTGTGGGTACTAAAACAAAAGAAGCCTTAGCGCAGTATGGTGTTTTTCCTTCTCTAATACCTGATGAATTTGTTGCTGAAAGCTTGTCAGAAGAATTAGTGAAGACGTTGCAAGCTGGAGAGAAGGTCTTGTTTCCAAAAGGTAATCTTGCAAGAGATTTGATACCTAGAAAGCTTTCCAAAATGGATTTAGAACTAACTGAGCTAGTGATTTATGAAAATGTGATTGAAACTCGTTCAAAGGAAAAGTTGCAAGAATTACTCATGAATAAAGACGTAGACATTATTACGTTTACAAGCTCATCTACAGTAAAAAATTTTGTCATGCTACTTCGTGATGAAAGTTGGGAAAACTACATAAATCAGCTAACATTTGCATGCATTGGTCCAATCGCTGCAAAAACAGCAGAACAATATGGGCTTACACCTCATATTGTGGCAAGTACATATACTATCGATGGTTTAATTCAAGCGATTATTGATTATTTAGAGGAGGAAGAGCAATGACTGACGTAAACTTTCGTAGACATCGTCGTTTAAGACAAAGTTCATCGATTCGTTCGATGGTAAGAGAAACTTCCCTACATACTGAAGATTTAATATATCCTATTTTTGTAACCGAAGGTGAAAATGTAAAAAATGAAGTAGCATCTATGCCAGGTGTGTTCCAGTTTTCTTTAGACCTTTTAGATGCAGAAGTGAGCGAGGTAGTTCATTTAGGGATTCCAGCAGTTATCGTTTTCGGTGTCCCTCATGATAAGGATGATGTTGGTACCTCAGCATATCACGACCATGGTATTGTTCAGCAAGGGATTCGTCAAATTAAAGAAGCCCATCCTGATTTAACAGTGATTGCTGACACGTGTTTATGTCAATTTACTGACCACGGACATTGTGGTGTCATTGAAGAAGGAAAAATATTAAATGACCCAACGTTGGACCTTTTAGCTAAAACAGCAGTGTCTCAAGCGAAGGCAGGAGCTGACATTATTGCTCCTTCAAATATGATGGATGGATTTGTTGCAGCGATACGTCATGGGTTAGACGAAGCAGGCTTTGTTGATGTGCCAATCATGTCATACGCGGTAAAATATTCTTCGGCTTTCTACGGACCATTCCGTGATGCGGCTCATAGCTCGCCTAAATTCGGTGATCGTAAGACATATCAAATGGATCCTGCGAACCGTTTAGAAGCGTTACGTGAAGCAGAGTCAGATATGGAAGAAGGAGCAGACTTCTTAATCGTAAAGCCAGCCCTATCATACTTAGATGTCATTCGAGAAGTAAAGGACTTTTCAGGCTACCCAATTGTTGCTTACAACGTAAGTGGCGAATACTCGATGATTAAAGCAGCTAGTATTAATGGATGGATCGATGAGAAAAGCGTAGTATTGGAAAAACTACTTAGCATGAAGCGTGCAGGTGCAGACCTAATTCTGACTTACTTTGCAAAAGATGTAGCAAGATGGCTAAAGAAGTAGGAGTACATGGGTAAGTTGGTTAATATTAAGTTATAAAGGTTAACCAATTCATAACACATAATTCATAATTAAACCAACGAGGTGACAAATAGATGAGAAGCTTTGATAAATCAAAGGAAGCATTTTCAAAGGCAAAACCACTTATGCCAGGTGGAGTAAATAGCCCAGTACGAGCTTTTAAATCAGTTGATATGGACCCGGTTTACATGGAAAGTGGAAAAGGCTCACGAATTTATGATATAGATGGAAACGAGTATATTGACTATGTTCTATCGTGGGGACCATTAATTCTAGGACATGCAGATGACCAAGTCGTTGAATCGTTAAAGAAAGTAACTGAAAAAGGAACTAGCTTTGGTGCACCCAGTGAATTAGAAACGAAACTTGCAGAACTTGTAATTGACCGTGTTCCTTCAATTGAAGTTGTTCGTATGGTTAATTCAGGGACAGAAGCAACGATGAGTGCATTACGCCTAGCTCGTGGGTTTACTAGTCGCAACAAAATCCTTAAATTCGAAGGGTGCTACCATGGACATGGTGACTCACTTTTAATCAAGGCTGGATCGGGTGTAGCGACACTTGGATTACCGGATAGCCCTGGTGTACCGGAAAGCGTAGCGCAAAACACATTGACAGTTCCTTATAATGATTTAGAAAGTTTCCAATATGCTTTTGATACATTTGGAGACGATATTGCTGGGGTTATTGTTGAACCTGTAGCAGGAAACATGGGAGTTGTTCCTCCAGTGCCAGGCTTCCTAGAGGAGATTCGACGTATTACAGAAGAAAACGGTACACTATTAATTTTTGATGAAGTTATGACTGGTTTCCGTGTTGGATACAATTGTGCACAAGGAGAACTAGATGTAACTCCAGACTTAACATGTCTAGGTAAAGTAATCGGCGGTGGTTTACCAGTAGGAGCGTATGGTGGTAAGCGTGAAATTATGGAACAAATTGCACCGGCTGGACCAATTTATCAAGCTGGTACTTTATCAGGAAATCCACTTGCGATGACAGCTGGTTATGAAACTTTATCACAGCTAAAGCCAGAGGATTATGAGCATTTTAATAAGTTAGCAGATCGTTTAGTAGAGGGATTAGGGGCAGCTGCGAAAAAGTATGATATCCCACATACATCTAACAGAGCTGGTTCAATGGTTGGCTTCTTCTTTACAAATGAAAAAGTGACAAACTTTGAAAAAGCATCAACTTCAAATTTAGACTATTTCAAAGCATACTTTAAAGAAATGTTAAATCAGGGAGTATCATTACCACCTTCGCAATTTGAAGGGATGTTCCTCTCAACGAAGCACACAATGGAAGATATCGAAAAAACAATTACGGCAGCAGAAATTGCATTTTCAAAACTGAAATAAATAGAAATTAGGGGGTTGTGTCAAAAGATCAATTATCTTGTGGCACAACCTCTTTTCATGATTGGCTTACTGAATGTAATAGGCTCTTACAAATTAAAATGTACTGATGTATAATGAAAGGAAATACAGGAGGTGATTAATATGAGCAATGATAAAGTGGAACAAATGTTAACTCAGTTATTGAAGATAGTTGGACCGATGGAGAGTGATATAAGAAATCTTAAGATGGATATAAAAGATCTTAAAAAGGACACAAAAGACCATAAGCAGGACATGGGAATAATGCAAAGTGATATTCAGAGTTTAAATAATAAAAGCGAACAGCGACACATTGAGGTCATGAACAAATTAAAAGAACTAGAATATGACCAGGACTTTATCTGGGAGAAAGCCGTTCGAAATGAAAGAGAACTTGGGAATATTAAACGTCAACTAAGTTAAACCCTCTTCTAATCCCCCGATTTTATTTACGATAGACATTTACTGCATTTACTTGTTAGTTTCATAATAAAAAGGAGTTACAGGTATAGTGCTGTAACTCCTTTTTGATATGAGGAACTCCTTTTAAAACTATAAATCTCACTGAAACGGAAATATAGAACATAAGATTATATCTTTTGTTAAATTTTATTCATATCACTCTAGGTCTTGTCATAGACTTTATTGTACTGACCATGACCGTAACAAGATGAGATAACTAGTTGAAGGAGGAATGCACTGTGACGCAAGATCACCCATCAAAATTATCATTTTCCATTGAGGAATCTGTTTGGTTGAATAAAGGACAGGAAATCCAAGAAATTATGTCAATGTCTCTTGACCCGAATATTAGTATTGAAGAAAAGGATGAGCATGTATACATTCGTGGAGGACTACAATTAATAGGGGAATATCGCCCATCTCAATCAGAAGAGGGATATAACGTTGAGGAAGATTCAGTAAGAGACCAACGGGCATTCCGTTCGATAGAAGAGGTTTCGGTATCAGAGGATGGCATTGGTGAGATAAAGCATTATTTCCCAATCGATGTAACAATACCAATTAACCGTATTAAAAACTTAGAAGATATTTATGTTCAAGTAGAAACGTTTGATTATGATCTTCCTGAAAGAAGTTGCATTCAATTAACTGCCGATGTATCGATCAGCGGGATGAGTACAACACAGGAAAGAACGACACCAGTGGAGGAGCCTCAACCACAAGAAGTTCCTGAGCTACAGCCGATAGAACAGAGTGAAGCCTTTGAACCAGTGGAGGTACCAGAAATTATTGGTGGAGAAGACGCGGATATCTCGCAAAAATTCCAATTTGAAGCAAGAAGAGAGCCAGAACTAGACATTGCTGCACCACCTGAACCACCTAAAATGGAGGTAGAAGAACCATCTCCTCAAAACGAAATGGAAGAATCTGCACCTCCAATTACTGAGAGACAAGAAGCAGCAGAACAGAAGGAAGTAGAGCCAGTAAAAGAGGAAGAATTAGTAACAAAGGTCGCAATTAATTCTCGTCCAGATAAAAAGGAAGGACCGTCTAATGGAGCATCATGGTCTTCTATGATTCCAGACTCTAGTAAGGAAGAAATAGTAGAAGAACCAAAAGAAGAAGTTGAGCCTGCATTAGATCGACCAGAGCCTACACCTGTTGCAGAAGAAGTGGAAGAAACCCCTGCATATGAAGAACCTGTACAGGAAGCAGAGCCACCAAGAGCAGAAGAACCAGCACCAGTGTTTGCAGATTTTACACCTTGGAATGGGGAAGAAAAACAAGAAGCTGAGATGAATAGAAGCGAATCAAAAGAGGAAGTAGAAGTTGAAGAACCAGTAGCAGAAGAGCCACCTCGTGAAGAGGAAGAGGTTCTTGAACCAGTAGCAGCTCAGGCTGAGCCTGAAACGGTTAATCGACCAGAAGAAACAAAGATTAATATAGCACCGTTAAAGACCACTGAAGAACCAAAAGATGTGAGCGAAGATACAGAGCCAGGAAGAGATCCTGAGGATGATGCACAACCACAATCTAAAGGACAAAAAGAAGGCAATGCACTGTATCTTACAAAGATGTTGACTAATGGTGAAGAACAGTTTTCTAAGCTAAAGATGTGTATCATCCAAGAGAATGAATCGTTAGATATGATCGCTGAGCGTTATGAGGTTTCAACAAGCCAATTAGTACGTGTGAATCGATTAGATGATGAAAAAGTTGCTGAAGGACAAATCTTATATATTCCTGTAACCCATAAAGTATAAAACAACTGAATAGTTTATAGGAGAATAGAAGGAAGGGTGGTATACATTTCAATAAGAAGTGACCACCCTACGTCCTTTTATAAAATCAGTAATCTATTAAAGTGGACAAAGTATTGTAATAACTTCAAGGAAAAGAAGGTGATACATAAATGGAAATGACAGCAAATGATTCTGGAGATGGTTCGATATTCTACCACTATGAGCTTTACCCAGAGAAAATAAAAGAGTATGGCAATGTAAAACGAATTTATACGAGACAAGGTGAGTTTGCTTTAAAAGAGTCTAGCTTACAACAAGAGGAAGCCGATTGGCTTATTCATGTCGTGAGAAGATTAAACCGTTTAGGTTATCGTAATTTGGTACCAATCATTCCTACAAAGTATGGTGAGTACACTTTATCTACTGATACACACACTTATTATTTAATGCCTTGGATTCATCAAGATGAAAATAGAGGCGATATGCCAATGGAGCGAGTAATAGTTGAACAGATGGGAGAAATCCATCGTTTAACAGTGAAGTCTCAAGCATATGAGAGAGAAGATATTGATCAGTCTTATCAATCCTTATTAACTAGATGGGAAAGAAGGAAAAGAGATTTAGAACAATTTGCTGAACAAGCAGAAGGAAAAGTTTATATTTCTCCCTTTGAACTTACGTTGCTGACACACCATCATTTTTTAAATGCAATGATAGAGACTGCCAAAACTCATTTAAAAACATGGTATGACCAATGTATTGAAAAAGAAAAGTACCGAAGTGTTTTGTGTCATGGAAAATTATCTAGACAGCATCTGTTACTCTATCAAAATAATCAGCCTTTACTTTTTAACTTTGAACGAGCAACTTTAGACACTCCTGCACGAGATTTAGCATTATTTTATCGGTATTCACTACCTTATGCGAAATGGGATGAGGAAGAGATATTGAACTGGTACGGAATATATAATCAGCAATTACCATTGCTTGAAGAAGAAAGACACTTACTAGCTAGTTATTTAAGCTTTCCAGAGCCTATTCTCTATGCAATTGATAGCTATCGACAACAACCTCTAAATATGACTGAGCTAGCTCATGTCCAACGTTTAGAAAAGAGACTACTAATGCAAAGACGAATTCACCGTATGACGAATGCAATTGTTGCGAAAAATGATGGGCAATAAACATCCGCTATAAGTAGTAGCGGATGTTTTTGTTGAATTTTTTGTAGTGTTTCGTTTTTAGAGAATACCAAAAATGAAACAAATGTATAGAATAATAAAGACTGCTAGTAATATGACATCAAGAGTGGTAGGAAATAATAAAGTACGTATAAATTGAAAGCAGATCAGTGGGAAAATAAACTGAAACATGATGTCACGTATACGTCGTATCCAAAGTGGTTGTCGAAATCGCCGTGGCATCGTACCTTACTCCTTTCCGCATACTTGCTACGGTTATGATATGCAGGAAGGGAGGATTGTGTGTGTTTGGTGGGGGTGGTTATAACCTTTTGAGTATTGTAGAGGTATACAAAAAGGGAAGTTCACCTGGTAGCATGTACGAAGAAGAGCAATGGTTCCGTACACTGCACGATTTTATGAGAAACCCACTCATAAAATCTTAAAAGATGCAGTGACTTCACACATTGCTTAGAGCAACTAGGAAAACAGAAAAAAATCTTTGCAGCAAAATCAAGGAAGAGCAATGGCTACACATGCTGCGCGCCTTTTATGAGAAACCCGCTCATAAAAGGCTTAAAAGATGGCAGCAGTTTCGCTCATTGCTTAGAGGTACAAACAAAAGGGGAAAACACCAGGTAGCATATACGAAGAAGGGCAATGGTTCCGTACACTGCGCGATTTTATGAGAAACCCGCTCATAAAAAGCTTAAAAGATGCAGTGACTCCACACATTGCTTAGATGTACAAACAAAAGGGAAGAGCACCCTTTTGTTTGTACATCTTGTATAATTCCTCCAGAATCTGTCGAAACTTTTATTGACGTTTGAAATAAAAAAAAGTAAAATCAACTTATCCTGACTAGATGTTCAGGGGTTTTGTTAGTATTACATAATTAAATGCTTTGATAGGGAAGAGTAGGTCCAACCCCCTTAAGAGAGGAAAATCAGTTGCTGAGAGGTTTTCTAGGAAGTATGGATTGAAGGTAGCCCTTGAGCATCTTTGTTGAACAATCACTTTGTGGTTTATTAGGCAAAGACGGCCATGTCCGTTATCAGAATTAAGTGTGTAACACGTTATTTTGTGTTGCAAACAAAGGTGGTACCGCGAGTTACTCTCTTCGTCCTTTGAGATGGAGGGGGTTTTTTTATGTTTTTAAGGTAGTTAAAAAAGGAGGTCTTTATAAAGATGGCTAATCAAGATATTTCAATGCCGACAAAATATAGTCCACAGGACACAGAGGCAAAATGGTACCCGTATTGGGTGAATGGAAAGTTTTTTGAAGCAACAGGTGATGAATCAAAGGAACCGTATACAATCGTCATTCCGCCACCAAACGTAACAGGTAAATTACATTTAGGACATGCTTGGGATACGACATTACAAGATATTTTATCTCGTGTGAAACGTATGCAAGGGTATGACACTCTTTGGTTACCAGGTATGGACCATGCAGGGATTGCGACGCAAGCGAAAGTAGAAGGAAAACTTCGTGAGCAAGGTATTAGTCGCTATGATTTAGGTAGAGAGAAATTCTTAGAAAAATCTTGGGAATGGAAAGAAGAGTATGCTGATTTTATTCGTCAGCAATGGTCAAAGCTAGGTCTTTCTTTAGATTACTCTCGTGAACGCTTTACATTAGATGAAGGACTTTCAAAGGCAGTTCGTGAGGTATTTGTACGCCTTTATGAAAAAGGCCTTATCTACCGTGGGGAGTATATTATTAACTGGGACCCGCAAACGAAAACAGCATTATCTGATATCGAAGTAATCTACAAAGATGTACAAGGTGCATTCTATCATATGAAATATCCTCTAACTGATGGTTCTGGTTATATTGAAGTAGCTACAACACGTCCAGAGACAATGCTTGGAGATACGGCAGTTGCTGTTCACCCTGAGGATGAGCGTTACAAGCATTTAATCGGTAAAAAAGTAACTCTACCAATCGTTGGTCGTGAAATCGAAATTGTTGGTGACGACTATGTAGATATGGAATTTGGTTCAGGGGCTGTAAAAATTACACCTGCACATGACCCGAATGACTTTGAAATCGGAAACCGTCACAACCTTGAGCGTATTCTTGTTATGACAGAAGAAGGAAAAATGAATGAAAATGCTGCAAAGTATCAAGGTATGGATCGTTTTGAATGTCGTAAACAAATCGTAAAAGATTTACAAGAAGACGGGGTACTTTTCAAAATTGAAGAGCATATGCATTCAGTAGGACATTCTGAACGTAGCGGTGCAGTTGTTGAGCCTTACTTATCAACACAGTGGTTTGTAAAAATGGAGCCACTAGCTAAGCAAGCCATTGAGCTTCAAAAGTCAGAGAATAAGGTAAACTTTGTCCCAGATCGTTTTGAGAAAACATATTTACACTGGATTGAAAATATTCGTGACTGGTGTATCTCTCGTCAATTATGGTGGGGACATAGAATTCCAGCTTGGTATCATAAGCAAACAGGTGAAATTTTTGTTGGACATGAAGAACCAGCTGATATTGAAAACTGGGAACAAGATACGGATGTACTAGATACGTGGTTCAGTTCTGCGTTATGGCCGTTCTCTACAATGGGCTGGCCTGATAAAGAAGCTGTAGATTTCAAACGTCATTATTCAACAGATGTTCTTGTAACAGGCTACGATATTATCTATTTCTGGGTAGCTCGTATGATTTTCCAAGGGTTAGAGTTTACAGAAGAGCGTCCGTTTAAAGACGTATTAATTCATGGACTTGTACGTGACTCAGAAGGTAGAAAAATGAGTAAATCATTAGGAAACGGTGTCGATCCGATGGATGTTATCGACAAGTACGGTGCTGATGCCCTTCGTTTCTTCCTAGCAACAGGAAGTTCCCCAGGAAATGACTTACGATTCTATTGGGAAAAGGTCGAATCTACTTGGAATTTTGCCAATAAAATTTGGAACGCGTCACGGTTTGCACTAATGAATATGGACGGATTAAAATATGAGGAAATCGACTTCAGTGGCGAAAAATCTATTGCTGACAAATGGATTTTAACTCGTTTACAAGAAACGATTAAAGATGTTACTCGCTTGACTGATGCCTATGAGTTCGGTGAGGTAGGACGTATTCTTTACAACTTCATTTGGGATGATTTCTGTGACTGGTACATTGAGATGGCGAAGCTTCCGTTAAACGGAGAGGATGAGCAAGCGAAGAAAACTACTCGCTCAATTCTTGCTTACGTGCTTGATCAAACAATGCGCTTATTACATCCAATTATGCCGTTTATTACCGAGGAAATATGGCAGCATTTGCCGCACGATGGCGAATCAATTACAGTTGCTGCTTGGCCGCAGTACACTGAAAGTCTTGTGGACGAAGAAACAGTAAAGGATATGGCGTTGTTAAAAGAAATTATTCGCTCTGTTCGTAACACACGTGCTGAATTAAATGTTCCAATGAGTAAAAAAATCGAGCTACATGTAAAAGCGAAGGATAAACAAGTGTTAGCTCAGCTTGAAAAAGGAAAAGGGTACATTGAGAAGTTCTGTAATCCAGAACAATTAAAGCTAGGAGTAGATATACCAACTCCAGAAAAATCAATGTCACAAGTATTAACAGGAATTGAACTATTCCTACCACTAGCTGGTCTACTAGATTTAGACGCAGAAATTGCTCGACTTCAAAAGGAAGTAGACAAGCTAGACAAAGAAGTAGAACGAGTTCAAAAGAAACTAAGCAATCAAGGCTTTATTGCAAAAGCACCTGAGAATGTTATTGCAGAAGAAAAAGCAAAAGAGAAAGACTACGTAGAAAAACGTGCTGCAGTACAAGCGCGTATTGAAGAATTGAAAAACTAAGTAGGAAGGGGTGGCTCATTATTATGGGCACCTCTTTTTTTGCTGAGATATATTGGTATATAATAAAGGGGGATATAGTTGATTTAAAATGAAGGAGGGTTATATAGTAATGAACTTACCTATAAAAAATCACATTACTCTTAAAGAATTCTACAAACTAAGAGAAGGTTCAGAAAGTAGGTTAGAATTCGTGGATGGTGTCGTTTATATGACTCCTTCACCTTCAACAATGCATCAACGAGTTTCTGGTAGATTGCATGCACAATTATTTACTTTACTAGACGGGAAGAATTGTGAGTTTTTCATGCCCCTTTCGATATAGAATTAAATAATAAAGGTATGGATGGAACAAAGATTGTCATTCCTGATCTATCCGGTATTTGCGATAAAAGTGGTTTAAATGAAAATAGATATGTTGGAGTCCCAACTGTCATTTTTGAAATTATTAGCCCTTCAAATCAATCGCATGACCTTGTTTTCAAGCTAAACCTTTATATGGAGTACGGAGTAAAAGAATACTGGATAGTTAATCCATTACGTATATGTACTAGAAGAAAATAAGCAATATCGACAAATGGACATAGCAAAAGATAAAGGAACGATACAGTCGGCAGTTTTAGAAGGGTTTGCGGTGGATATAGAAAAGCTGTTTAGTTAAACAAAAAGGGGAACAAGGCCACTGAACACTTCAGTGACCTTGGAAAAATAATTTTACCCGATCTCATTCAATCTTCTCATAATAAATTTCAAATATAGCTCAACAATATTAATCGAAGAAGTCGCACTAAGTGTTCTACTTCCTACTACATCTTCAATTTCATTAAATAATAAATCCCCATGTTCATCTAGTAAAAAATCAATTCCTACTAGTCCAAAATCAAACATATTGATAATCCTATCAATTAGCGATTTTTCTTTATCCGAAAGTTCATATAAAGTTGCCTCTCCTCCAAGAGTGAAATTTGCTTTAAAATCAGAATTAGAACTTCGTAATACAGCAGCAATGATTTCTTTTCCGATAACAAATACTCTGATATCTTTCCCAATAGTTCCTGCGAGTTTTTGAACAATGACCTCTTGATTTTCAAGCTTCTGCACACAGTTTTCAAATTCATGTTCTGAGGTAACGAGATATACTTCCTTCCCACCTCTTCCTTTTGCTCCTTTAACGATAAACGGATAATCAAAGGTGATGGAGTGTGGTTCTGGAATTTCTAAAGGGAAGAAAAGTGTATCAACCATTGGGATGTTCGCTTGTGCCAAATATTGATGTGTTCTTCCTTTGTCATTACAAATTTCTGAAACAAAAGAAGAATTAAAAATAGGAATCCCAAGAAACTCGAGCTGTTTACTGAAGAAAGGGTCGAGTGTACGTACGATTGCAAAATCCGGTAAAGAAACAGTTTGTCCTTCATAAGAAACTGATAGACGATGAGTTTCTATCTTTAACAAAAATTGTTCTCTATATCGGAGGTGAATAGTGAGATTTAGCTTTTTCCCTTCCGCTATTACCCAATCAATATAGTGTTTGTTTCGGATAGCATCTTCCTTAGCGTAAATTAACCAACCGTTCATTTTGACTCCTTTAACTTCTCAATAATAAAATCAATCATTGTATCAGCCACGTTAATCCCTGTACAGTCAAAAATGCTTCGAATATGAGCATTGGAATTAACTTCACAAATGTAACGCTTGTCATTTTCCCCAAACAATAAATCTACACCGGCAAAATTAGTTCCTAATGTACGAGAACAAGCAATGGCTAACTCTTTTTCTTCTTCAGAAGGAAAATAAGTCTCCATTTTTCCACCAGCACTAACATTTGCTCGAAAATCACTAGAAGATTTACGTATCATTGAAGCGACTATTTTCTCACCAACTACGTTTAGACGAATATCCTTCCCGTGACTCGTTTGAATATATTCTTGCAATACATAGGGAGTTCCACCGAGTTGTTTGATCTTTACAAGTAGCGCTTCTGCATCCTCAATAAGATAGACTTGTTGCCCGAATGACCCATATGCCTCTTTGATAACAAGCGGATAACCTAGTTCTTCTCCTATTTGTCTATAAGGGGTGTCATCAATCACATCCATACCTGAGAATATCATCGGCGCAATAATAGTTTTCGGGACAGGTAATTGGTGGTCAGCCAATACTTGATACATTCTTCCTTTATGGTCACATTTTTCAATTGAATCAGCTGAATTGAACACGGGTACTCCTAGGGCTTCTAACTGCCTAGCAAGGAGGATATCTTTGTCACCAAAAATAACAAAGTCTGGTTTTTTATGTTCAAATGGGCCTTTTATTGTTGATTTACCATTTTCCACTGTAACAAGGAGCTCATTATTTTTGATGATAATAGCTTCTATTCCTTTCCTACTAGCTGCCTCTTTAACCCAATTGGCAAAGTCCAAAAACTTTCCTTCTCTCAGGTTGCCATTATAGACAATCCAACCTTTTAATTTAGTCATTTGTTAGTCCTTTCTTGTGTAACATCAAAATGATTTCTAGTAAGCAGTTATAGATGTTTGTAAATTGTGCTAGTCCATTTTCAATAGTCAGTAGACGCCAATTTATTTCAAGTTGTATTGTAGTAATTCCGCATTCCCGAGCAATTGTTGATGAAACAGTATTTGGATTTCCTGCAGTAAATATTTTATCCACTTCTACGTTTGAAATAGAAAATGTTGTGAAAACCTCAATGATATCATCAATTAAAGAAAAATTTCCAAATATATTTTTTCCACGAGCGGTTCCTATGTCAATATTGTAGTCTCGTTTACTGGACATGATATGAAGATCTAATAGGAACTCGATATTGCTTTCTTTTACAATCGTGATGAGCATGTCTTTATAGGCGTTTTTCTCATCAAAGTTCGGATCATCATTGTTCATTTTTGTTTTATATAAACTAAAGCAGTTAGTTTCTTCATGAAGCAATTGAGCCAATACTCCTGTTGTATATTCCCCTTGTTTGACTTTTCCTTGACGTAGTTGAGGTACGCTATGAGGAGCGGAAACTAGAACAGGAATTGTACCTGGATGAAATAGAAAGTCAGTAGTTTCAGTCAAGTTCTCTTGAATAAAGCTTTCAATCATTAATTCAATTTGTTCTCTTTGTAATACCTTTTTCATATCTTTTCCTTTCGTCCTTTAATCATTTGATATGCTTTCTCTAAGCTTTGAAAACGAGATATAAATTGACAAAGGGAGTAGGACACATATTAGCATAATCTTATATGAAAATGGAATGGGAATTGTAAAAGTAGTAAGGATGGCTGCCATCATTGAAAAAAATTGCATATTTAAGTTTTTTCTGAACAGATACCCAAGATCCCTTTCAATTTCTATTACTTTTCCTATATGTTTTAATCCAAGATCGGATCTGATATGTGCTGGAATCCCTATTGAAACGTTCAAATTACTTTCTGAAGGAACAATATTGGTTTCTCGAGCTAAATCTAATGAGTTCATTACTAATACTCTAGCAGTAACTTTGTTTGAACGGTTACTAATTGTAATATTGTCCGTTTCTTCTAGCCCAAGTAATTTTAGAGAGTTTTCGGAAACACGAACAATATTACTTGGCTCATCTGTAGAATATGGACGTATGACTTTTAGCTGTATCCGTTCCTGTCTAATGATAAATTCACTAATTTTTCTTGTCACAAATTTTTTTAAAGGCTCACGCTTTGACACTTTGTATTCACGTAAGGGAATTAAATGGGCATTTATATAGCCTGTTTTTTTCAAAATCTTCTTTATCTTCTCTCGTTCTAAATAATCTATTTTAGGTAATGCTTTTTCATTTGCATAGTAACCTTCAATAATTTTTGCATCATCTTTTGCATTTGAACAAAATCGTTGAAAATAAAAAGAACTAAGTGTATCTGGAGGTAATTCATAGTCTAGAAATTGTCGTTGTATGAAGCTAAGCTTAATTTCATTATCTTTTAATGTAGAGTCCCAATCTATTTTCGACTTATGAATATCGAATGAAGCACCTGTACTACCATTCATTACCTCAAAAAACTCACAACCTTGTTCTTGGTCAAGAGAATCATAGATTGATTTTGAGACCATTACTTTCCCATCTTTAATAGATGTTACATTCATAGCCTTTACTTCTAAAAAAGAATACTTTTGATACTTCTGTATAAGAAGGAAAGAGGGGTGAGTATCTTGTAGTAAAAGCTTTTTCTTTGTTGACAGTGTCAGTCGAATTTCTTCCTCAGATAATGTATTATTGAGCTGAACTAAGCATCTTCTTGATAGACCATTTACTGGATTTATCACTGTTACATAATCATTTTCTAGTAAGTCTAATGCTTCTAGCATTTCTTGTGATAGGTCTACACGGTGGTGTGGGAAGATAGATCCTCTTTTTGTTGATAGTAAAAAGGGGTGAATTTGATTATTATTTTTCGTATCTATATTCTCAAGAAAGATGGCGATGGCTGATAGACATGGTAGTAGAGCGTGTACCTTGTGCTCAGTCTCTTCAGTAATAAATTTTTCAGGGATTTTTACTTGAATTGTATTTGTTTTGTCAAAGTTAGTTAAGGAGTTATTCTCAACAACGTCTGTAGACAATCCATGGTCTCTCATAATCAAGCTTAGCCCTTGTGTAAGTGGGGAATTTTGGTTACTTTCAATAGTAACTGTATTATTTAAATTTTTCACCAGATCTACTAAAATAACTGTTTCTATTTTCTCCTTTTTTATCAAATTTACTAACTTTTTATGAGCCTTGTCTGAAAAGAGACCTTCACTATGTTTACAATGATAAACGGCATGACAGGAAGTGATGCGGTTGAGTGTTGTGGCCAAAAAGTAATCGATTGTATTTGCATAGGGAAAAGCGATAAGAACAGAGCTTGTACCTTTTATTGTTTTAAAAGGAGATAGCTGAAGTACTGGAGGTTTTACCTGGTGGAAATTAACTGCTGATTGTAATGTTTGATTATCAATATGAACATTCTTTTTTTCTATCATAATAGACACCCTTTAACTATCTAATTGATTATTTAATGGAATATTTTAGAACTTTATTGAAGCCTTATAATCTATAGGATAAACTAACTATATCTTATCAAGAGCTAGTCATTTCAAGCAATATGTAAATAATTAGTTTGTCACCAAGACAATGAGGAGGAAACAGATGTTTCAGGATATAAACGAAGTACATTCATATATTGAAAAAAGAAAGGAGGCTGGGATTCAGTTAGGGTTAGATAGAATGAAGAATTTACTTGAGTTTCTTGGCCATCCGCAAAAAGAAGTAAGGGCTATTCACCTAGCAGGTACGAATGGAAAAGGCTCAACAATAAATTTTCTTAGAGAAATATTATTGAAATGTGATGTATCTGTCGGAGCTTTCACATCACCACCGATTCTAGGGATAACTGACCAAATATGGGTTAATGATGAGGCAATTAGTGATGATGGATTTGTTGAAGCAATGAATCAGTTCGCACCTAAGGTAGAAGAGTTTGAGGAAAAAGGAAATGAGCTCGTTACGGAGTTTGAATTTATGACTGCCTTTGCTTTTTATTATTTTGCTGAGGTTAACCCTGTTGACTTTCTTCTATTAGAAACAGGACTTGGAGGAAGGGAGGATGCAACTAATCTTTGTACACCAATTCTTTCCTTGATTACAAATGTTTCTTTCGACCACATGCAAATACTTGGTAGGACGATTGAAGAGATTGCTATTGCTAAAGCGGGGATTATTAAACAAGGAATTCCTATTATCACAACGGAAGAAACAAAGGAAGCCTTAGCTATTTTTGAAAATGAAGCAAATGAAAAAGGTAGCGGATTTTATTCACTAGGAGAAAATTTTCAAATTAAAAATGTGCTAGTAGCAAATGATGTCCAAACGTTTTCTTTTCTCGGTCCATATTTTGAGACGAAGGAAATTGAGCTAACGATGAAAGGTGTACATCAAATAAAGAATGCGTCCCTTGCGATTATGGCGGTTTCCTATCTAAAAGAAAAACAACTAATCAATGTTGATGAAGCTAAATTAAAAGAAGGTCTAAAGAAAGCACAATGGCGAGGTAGAATGGAAACGGTTAATACTGAGCCACTCGTAATTCTAGATGGTGCACATAATGAGGGCGGGACTCATGCACTTGCACAAGCATTAGAAAAGCATTACCCCGATAAAAAAATTCATGTTATTTTTGCAGCGACAAAGGAAAAAGATGTTGAGAGTCTCCTTAAGCCGATTTACCCACTTGTAGAGCAAGTTTGTTTTACCTCGTTTCAGTTTCCACGAGCAGCTAAATCAAGTGAAATGTTTAATCAGTCTAGCTTCGAAAATAAAATAGATGAAGATAACTGGAAAGCGGCGGTGAAATGGAAATTAGCGACAATGCAAGATAGTGAAATGCTTGTCATTACAGGGTCACTATACTTTATATCAGAAGTAAGAAGATTCTTTAGTGAAAAAATTGTAAATTAGCACTATAAAAATAGTGTAAATAAAATCCTCTTTATAGTAAAATAGTATAACAAGCTATTAACTATTATTGGAAAGAGGATGGTGAGAGAGATGAAGGGTTCAATTCAAGCTGTCATGTGGATTATGTGGACAGCTGCATTAGCAGCGTATGTGTACTTATTCGTCTCTTTTCCGTTCTCACACGCCGACCCTTACGGCCTTTTTGACTATATAATATTTGGATTATTAGCAATATTAGTTTCCTTTTTTCCTATTTTTTACCGGGAGTATTCTATTGTCATATTTCAATGGGTATCATTAGCAAGCTTTTTGCTATTTGGTATATTCGTAGAGATTATTATTACCCAAATTGCTGTATTAACAACAGTTATCATTACAGGGATTAATCGCCATAGCTTATATCGGATACCAATGAATTCTATTATGTTTCTCTTATCTTCTATTGCATCAGCAGCGGTCTATTATAGCATCCTTACTCTTTTCTCAGTGTTACCTGAAACGATGTTGACGATAATTGGGGCTTTTGCATACGGTATTACATTTATTATCGTAAATCATCTTGGGATTTTCTTTATAAGGAACGTACTTAGAAAAATTCCTTCAAAGTTCTTTACGAAAGGGTTTAATACAGAGCTTACTCTCGGATCGCTAGTGTTGCCGATTGGGGTAATAGTCGTGATGCTATATAGTGAAATTGGAAGGATAGCTGCTGTCTACATGGGGTTTTCTTTTATCGGTATGTCGTTAATCTTTAAGTTATATCATGAGAGCCGACGCTTAAACAAAAAATTAAAAGAAGTTAGTTTATTCGGTTATGAGTTAGGGGCTTGCTTAAATCGAAAAGAACTAGTGGGACTTTTTCTACAAAAACTAAAACAAATATTTACTCTTGACGCAATCCATATATATCGTATTACTAACGGAGAAATGAAGCTAGTTGAAGTATATAACCAAGAAGGAACAACTCTAAATGAAGAACTTATTAAGCAAGTTAGTCTTGCTACTTTTGAAGAGAAAAAAGCGCAAATTCGAAAGAATAAAAAATCAATTCTTTCAGTACCGGTGTATCAGAAAAATGATTTTACAGCGATTGTTACAATCGCGTTAAATGAAGAACGAGCTTTTCAAAAATGGCATCAGATGATCTTAGAAATAATGACAAACTATTTAGCTGTTGCAATGGATAACGCTACTTATTATGAAAAGAAAAAAGATGAGAGTGAGCGCTGTCATTTAACAGGACTGTACAACATTCGTTATTTCGAAAGAGCACTTGAGAAGGAAGTTGTGGCTAGTATTAGCAAGAACGAGAAATCGTCTGTCATTTTACTAGACCTCGACCATTTTAAAAAAGTAAATGACACATATGGCCATCAAGCAGGAAACGATGTTCTATGTAATCTAGCAAACATCTTAATTCAAGCCACAGATGACAAGGGTATTGTAGCTAGGTACGGTGGGGAAGAATTTGTAGTACTTCTTCCTAATACAGCAGAAATTGAAGCAAACCTAAAGGCTGAATCGATAAGACAGACAATAGAAGAACATCCTTTTGTAGTGAAAAATGACTTAGAAAACGGGGAGTCAGTAACGATTCAAATCACTGCCAGTATCGGTGTAGCGACAAGTATTGCAGATGAATCAAGTCCAATGGCCCTATTGCGGAATGCTGATAGAGCGATGTATACAGGGGCGAAGCAGAAGGGACGGAATAAGGTGGCTGCTTATGCACCAGTTAGGGCAGAGATAACCTAATTTGTTAAGGCTGACTTTAAGGTTGACAATTCACCTTTTGGTCAGTCTTTTTTCATTTTATATCTTTCTAGTGGAAAAAAGTAAACTAGGTCATATTAAAAAAAGTCAGCATTTATAAAGGTTATAATTAATAATCTAATAGTATGATTACATCGATAAGAGGACAGTCGACATGAAAAAACTTTTATTCTATCAAAGTATTACATTCGCTTTTATTTTTTCTGTTTTGTTTATTGTGTTCGTATTTGGTTCAATGGAACAAACGATGTTCTCTAAAGAAAAGGGTCAACGTGTATCTACAAATCACACATTTAAGCACATAGCGGATAATGTTCAAACGGAAGATGTAGGTGAACAAAGGAGAGCTGCTATTATTCGGGAACCAATTCGTATTGTTTTTGCTGGTGATTTGATGATGAGTGGCTCGATTGTACATACCGTTGAAACACATGGAGTTGATTATCCTTTTCACTATGTACGAGATGAGATTAAAGAGGCGGATTATGCAGTCGTTAACCTTGAGACAGCAGTTACGACAAGAGGGGAGTCATTTGCATATGACAAACAGTTTACCTTCAAAATGCCTCCACATTACCTAGAAGGAATAAAAAATGCTGGCTTTGATATGGTTTCGTTAGCTAACAATCATACAATGGATTACCGAGAAGAGGGACTTATAGATACGATAAATTATTTGAAGGAATACGAGATTGATTACATTGGAGCAGGCGAAAATAAAACGGAAGCTTATAAAGCTCACTTTGTTGACATTAAAGGCAAAAAGGTTGCGTTCTTAGGATTTTCACGAGTACTCCCTACTGGTACATGGTATGCGCAAGAGAATAAGCCAGGAATAGCAAGTGGCTATCAGCTTGATAGAATGGAACGTATAATTAAGAAGACAAAGAAAAAAGCAGACTACGTACTCGTCTATATCCACTGGGGAATTGAACGACAGCAAACTCCTGAACAATACCAAGTGAATAAAGGAAAAGCAATGATAGACGCTGGTGCTGATGCTATTATTGGAGCTCACCCACATGTACTACAACCAATTGAAGAGTATAAAGGCAAGCCAATTGCATATTCATTAGGAAATTTTTTATTTCCTGACTATGTTAGTGGACCAACAGCGGAGACGGGACTGTTGACGCTTGTGTTGGATGGGGATGAGGTTGGTTATGAGTGGAGGGAGTATGTGATTACTAATGATCAAATACACCCCGTCGGTGAGTAAGGCTGCTGAAAAAAAGTGTAATTTTCACTTTTTTTGTGGCCTTGAAGTAATGCGCGAAGCCGTTGCTCCATTCAAAAGCTTACTATGAGTGGTTTTCTCATATCAAGCGCGCAACGTGCGGAGTCATTACCGCTTCTCGAATCGTCTAGTTTGGACTTTTTCAGCGCTCTCTCGGTGAGTGACGGGGTGTTCTATTAATATATTACGTTAATCGATCCATCTAGTATGCCCCACTCATTTATATCGTAGTGGTATTCATATTGAAGTGCAGGAGGACAAAGCAGGTTGTTGTTTTCAATAAGATAGGAATATGGTTTCCAGGAGCCGTTTACATTGAGATAAGGAGTTCCTCTGACACAAACATTTGTCCCACTACCGTTAAAGTTAATTGGTGATTTAAAGTATGCATCACCAGATACGGTAAGAAGTCCATTACTCCCATTAAAGGTTAGGTCACTTTCAAAAAATGCATTACCACCAATCATGAGTACTCCATTACCTCCAATAACAACAGGTCTAGTGAAATGAACGGAAGAAAATAACTGTGACCGACTATTACCGGATAAGCTCACGTTAGTTGTATATTTTTGTAAAGGTAAATCATTTGGATCGACAGGTATGCCGCCATTTTCTACAGGTTCATTACCTGTTTGGTAGGACCCTTTATTTTCAATGTTAAAAGTGACCACAACATCTTTTACAGACTTTGAAATATTTTCAGTAATTCCTGTACTTCTAATTTCAATCAACATATTTTTAAAATCAGTACAATTATTAGTATTAGTTGTAGTTTTAGAATTGATGATAATAGGTGCATTGTAATCAATGTCATAGGTATAGCTTGAATTTGATTCAAATGAGAATTGTTTAGGTAAAGAAGTTGACTGTAACCTGTTTCTAATTTTTTCACAAAAGATCCGATCGTTGTTAACGGTCTTAATATTTGGGTCTGCTTTTGCCTCTTTTATGGCCATTGCAATTTCGCTTTCTATTAAGGCAACCGAATATTGAATTCCCATCTCTGCTATGTCTTTTGCTTGAGTCATGGATTCTGTTTTTCCTATTTGTAAAGCAGTATTTAACGTTTTTGAAAAGAGAAGAGGTGCAAAGATCATAATTAAGACGATTGTTAATAGAACGAGGAGTAACGTATAACCACGTTCATTCATGATAGATTTCATTAGTTACACGCCTCCTACAACCGCATTCTACTAATAATTGTACTTATTTCAAAAGTGTTATTTGGATTTGATTTATCCGTTAATACAAGTTGTTTAATGTGAAGGGCAGTTCTAGGGTTTATTGAATATGAGTTATTTTCTAGACTGTTGGTGTCTATTGTTGAAGATACATCATTCTCAGGCTGAAACTCTAAAAAAATATCATAGTATTGACTTGTAATTACCTGTGTATCCAAAACAATTTTCCATACACCATCAACAATTGTATATTCAATTTTGTAGTCACTATACGAATTCACATGAACTTCTCTTATAGTTGAAATAATTAAATTAGCTTCTTGTCGTAAATTACTATGCTTTTCACTTATCGATTTCTGGTTATAACTTTGTATTAAAACACTTGATACTAGTCCCATCACAATAAATGTAAGAGTGAGCGTAGCCAATAATTCTATTAACGTAATACCTCTTTTATTAAACATCACTCTTTCCCCCTAATATATCCAAATGTTTCAGCGAGCTTAATGTTGGTAGAGGTACTATCTGAATCGAAAATTTTGATGTGAACGAGGTACATGACTGGAAACTCAGGTTTAGTAAAATCAATTGATGTTTGTTTGGTTATGGTAACTTCCGGGTAGTAATACTTATCGTTTTCTTCATAAAAACAAGATAGACCCTCAAGTTCATTTATTAACAAATTGGGATATACTGTGGGGTAGTCCGAACAGGTAATAACATGGTCATTTACTATATTTCTATTATATTCCATCTCGACAATTCGAAGTGTTTTTTGTGCTAGGTTATATGCAACAATTCTATCACCATTTTTATTAGAGAAAACTAACGACTGACTAAAAAAACTAAAAAACGTTGTTAAAACAATGGTTAAAATGACAACAGATGCCAAAACTTCAAGTAATGTGAAGCCTTTTTGTGTGAATAGCTTTCGCAAATACACGTTGATATCCCCTTTGACTATCACTATGAAAGAATAGTATTTTAGTTAAATTAATCACCATGTTAATGTGTTTTATATGAAAAGTCAAAGGGATTTTTAATGTATATTTAGGGGGACCTTAATAATATTTAAACAGTTTGGTAGTTTGTTGAGGAGTAATTTATTTTATGTGATTTTAATGAGTAGACCATATGTATAATTTAACCAACCCCATCCAAAGGAAGGGGTTGGTTAAAGAGTTACGTTTCATTGTAGTTATACTGGTATGTTTGTTGAATGATATGGAACCTATTTCCTTTTAAGGACATTGGTTAAACGATTTATAAATAGTAGTATTAATTTTTAACCCGAAGTCATTTTGTTTTAGGTTACCACAAATTCTCTGGTTATTTTCATTATTTTCAATAGTGGATGAACCGTCTTTTGTTAGTACACCTCCTTCTCCTAAAAACTCCATATCTTGGACATATAACTTATCTGAAGAGTTGGAGCTAGTCATTCTAAAGTCAACACTTTCTGCGTTTCCTGAATTTCCAGACCCAGTAGAATTTAATACTGCTCTATTCGCTTTTATATAGCCTCTACTGAATATATCAATTCTTTTTACTGCCGTTAACTTGGAACCTTCCATTTCTATATTATTGCCATTTAGAGATATATAACTGTGTTGACTATTACCATCACTAGTAAAGTCAGCTCCATTAATTATTATGTCACCATTAGTGGATGTAAGTGTAATTGATTGGTTTCCATTGACGGTCCCAGTGATTTGAACTCCTTCTTCGACGACTACACCTAAGGGAGCTGAATATTCTATTACACTTTCTTCAAATTTAACTGTCCCAACGCTACTTGTTATAATCAACTTCTGATTAGTATTTTCTGCAGTTAATATAATTTTAGGTTGTAAAGGTACAATAGTCTGATTTCCTTCAGAATCTTCTTCAATTACATAGCCTGGTTTAAAATTAGAGTTTGCATCTGTTACATTAAATCTTCTTTGTTTACTAGTTATTTTACACTCAACTTTTGCCGTAATTAAAATTTCGTCCCCGCTAGCAATTGAATGTGTAAGCTGGATTTGATGCTCTCCAGGGGAAATAAAATTGGTTTCAATTGTAAATGTGTTATTGTTCACTCTCTCAATGGTGATTTTTGCAGGAGCAGAATCATGATTGATAATGGTTACACTATTGTCTCCTGCCTTTGGAATATTTTTTAACCCAGGTGGTTTTGTAATTTCAGTTATAGAACCACAGGAGTTACTAATAATAAAAGTTACTGGAATACTTAGTCGCTTATTATCAGCTTTAGCCCATATAACGATTTCATCATTATCTTTTAACAAAGGTACAGGAATATTGTGGCTACCACTACTATAATAATTTTCTTGGGTATCAACATTTATTCCATTTATAGTAATTATAAACTGCACATCATGGCTATCATTATTATGAATGGTAAGAGTAGCATCACCAATAGAAGGTTCATGTTCCAATGTAGGTGTTTTAGTCTGATCTAATAAAGCATCTTCTTTTTGAAGTAAAGAAAAGGATATAATTTCTTTAATATTATTTTGGAAAGTTAATTCAAGACTAACCTGATGAAATGTTGACAAATTTCCACTATGACAAAGTTGTTCATTGTTGATAAGGGAAGGCGAACTCCAAGAAAAAATTCTAATGTCTTCTGCTACAACATAAGGGCTTAATATTTGCTCTTGACCTTCTCGTTCTATTTCTTTGACTAAAATTCCATCAGTTCCAGCTTCAGGTAAATAATATTCTCCTTGGTTTGTAGAAAGAACAAAACCACAATTCCCATTGATGTTTTCTGTTTCTATTAGCTTGTTACTTTTATAAAATAAGTTATCTACTAGTTGATTTTTCAATATCCTTGTATCTAATCGTTCCTGTGAATTTGTAGAAAGGATGTTATTAAAGGTAAAACTTTGAACTATTAAAGCATAGCTTCCTGCAATAACAAAACCAATGATAGTAAGAGCGGCAAGGAGTTCTATGATGGTTATCCCTTTCGAGTTAAAATAAGGAAAGAATGTACCTTTACGTTTCATGATACTCATACCTTTCTAAGTCAACTAGAATGCTTGAACACTACAATATCTAGCTTTGCCTGTTATTTTATTCTCGACTTATCTCTATATAATTTAATGAAGGATTTTCGTTTTCGACACCAGCTACTAGCTGGAGAGTTGCTTTCATTTTGAAAGGAACAGGAGTGGGTGTTTGACAGGTAACCTCTAACTGGTACTGGCTAGGGTCTCTAAAAAAGATGTCTTTAAGATCACCGCTTTCTCCGTCGTAATGGAGTGTATAATGACTTTGATTTACATATGTACAACTTTCCATAGGATTGGGAAGCTGCCTTCCATCATAATATGTTGTTGTAGGTTCATGCTCTTCTTTTATAATTGATAAAACGTCTTCATAAATCCTTGCTCTTTCAACCTCAATCATTCCTTCAACCGTATATCTCGCTACTGCTAGTTTTTCAATTTTGTTATTTCCTTTTAACTCATTAACTAACATAGACATTATCATGGCTGCAAGCATTGAAATGATAACAATGGCAATCATTACAGTTAAAAGTGCTATCCCTTTTTGGTTGAACAACTTTTTCATACTGAGAACCTCTCAATTTCTTTATTATCAGGGTCTAAAGAGTTGTGTTGTAATTTCAATTGGAGAGCCTGTGTCCATATCAACAGTTATGGTAACTTCGTACAACTTATTTAGACTATTAGGGTCAATTAGATTTGAAGAACTTGATACATCTATAGATAGATTGAAAAGTTTATTATTCATTGTATTACTACAATTAGTAACAGTAAAACCTTCAATGTCAGTTTCACTTTTTACAAGCTCCATACAATTTTGAGCAACCAATAATCCATCTAACCTTTCCTGGTTAATCTGATTTGCAGTTAAACCGTTTCCGAGCATTGTACTAAAAGAAATGGCGAATATTCCAAGTATAGACATTGCCAAAATGACTTCAAGCAATGTTAGGCCATCTTGTTTTTCTTGTATAATTTTCATAGTTTCACCTTAAGTGTAAGTTTTTTATTTTAATAATTTATTATGTAGGTGTAATTGTGGTTTCTCAGCTTTTAATATATCTTACTTTATTATACAATGACTATATTGTATGTTACTAATTTCATATAAATGTATTTATATAAATATGACTTTAGTTAGAGAAGAGGTGCGTCTTTGTTTGAATTTATCATACCAGTAATTTCCGCACTACTTGTTTTCTTACTACTTGTTTTCATACCTTTAAAAATTAGTACAAAAATGTTAGTACAGATCGTCTTTATTTCGTTTTTAATGATCGTGCTTTCCTATCTATTATATGTGCTATATTCTTTTGCGTTTGCTTTTGGAGGATTCCTTATCCTATTACTCTTGTTTTCTTATATCATAGGCAAGCAGTTAGATTATGCGAAGAATTTTATTGAAGCAGATGAGTCTGAGTTTTTTCAGAAAACAGAAAAATTAACAATACAGACTTCTGAATCGAAAGAAGAAAACGTATCAAGTGGAAAATTGGATCAAAAGAAGATTGATTTGATGTTTAGTGAGGCTCCAGGTGAGGATAAAGTCACTACTGATAAAACAGAACATGATGAAGAGCATAATACTCATGAAGATAGTTCTGATGTGGATTCGTTAGCAGAAGAAGATATCCATAAAGAACCAGTAGAATTGGGTAGCCTAGGTTATGATAAAATTGATAGTGATACAGACGATAAATTAGATGAGTATAAATTAGACATTGATGATCAACAGGGAATGGATTCTATACAAGAAGAGCCATCAGGGGACCTTAACGAAAATCAATTCAACAAGATAGAGCAGGACGATAATGACTATAACGTTAGCGAAAAAGATTTGAATGAACATGATAGCGTAGAAGAAGAGAAGCTTAATGACGGGTTCCTTCGAGTTCCTTCAGAAGAGTTCCTAGAGGAAAGTGGAGAGTTTGATAGTGGTGAACAGGAAATTGAAGATATTTATCATTCACGTTCTAGAGAAATGTTTATTAGTGATGAAAATGATGAAGGTGATGAGGATTCACTCATGCCTCGTTCATTAGAAGAAGAGGACGATGATGAAACTACTTTATTAGGAAGGCAGTTTGCTGATGAAGGCGAATCACTTCCGCCAAGAATAAGCTCTGAATTAGATGAACTTGATGAAATACCTGCAAGTGAGCGGAATATAGAAAAAATGTTAGAAGATCTTGAATCGGGTGAAAAAGAGGTAGAGCCTGAAAAGAATAATACTCATCCAAAAAAAGAGGAAATAGATGATTTAGGGAACAGTATTATGTTGAAACGTAGTGAGTTATTTGCACAATTAGAAGAAGATGAAGATGAGAAAAAACGTAGGTAAGGGTGTGAAGCTGTGGGGCAGTCAAGCTCATTTGTTAAAGTGTTTCTGCTATTATTTATAAGCAGTTTTGCTATTTTCTCCTTCTCATTAGGCGGTACGTGGGCTTATGAGAGGTTTTTTAAGCCTGAAGAATTTCTGCCTAGAAGTGCGATGGTTGGAGGGATACAAGTAGGGGATATACGAATCTCAGAAGCAGAAGCAATAGTAACAGAAGCCATTATAGAATGGGAAAGAGAAGCTGATATTCGATTTTATTTCTTAGATGAGCAAGTATCACTATCACCGAGCTTAATCGAATTCCTAACGTCTGAAAGTGTACAAATAGCCAAAAACACTGGAAAAGCAGAAATAATCCCTATAATAAACAGAGCAACCTTAGAACAGGTTATTGAAGAAATCAAATATGATGAAATTAAAAACGCAGTTAATTATGACAACTTAAGAGAAGAGTTAGAAAATCAATTACAATCTTTAGCTAATAGCGAAGTTTATATTAACCTAAATGACTTCTTAAAAGATGGGTATCAATTAAAAGAAGAAGTAGTTGCCGAAACTACTATTTCAACTGAAGCTCCTCTATTTCTATTAAATTGGATAAATGCACTTGATGGAGCAATTATTGAACCGAGAGAACAGTTTTCATTATTAAAAACTCTAGAGGAAAAAGGACAAGGTCCTATGAAAAGTGAAGCGTTAAATGTCCTTGCGGCTGGAGTTTATCAAACCTTAATGCAAACGAACTTCACATTGCTTGAACGTCATATTGGAAGAACTCTACCGAGCTATGTAGAGGTAGGCTTTGATGCAATTGCCGTACCAGGTTCAATGGATTTAAAGTTTTTTAACTCGAATTACTATCCTTATGAATTAAATCTATCGTATGAAAATGGTCAGGTTGCTATAAGTGTTGTCGGTTTTTCATTTTTATATGAATATGAAATAATAACTGAGGATCGACGAACAATTGAGCCAAGAACTATTGTTCAGTTTTCAAAGGATAGAAGGATTGGAGACCGTCAGAAAATACGTAATGGTCAAGAGGGTCATTTTGTAGAAGTGTATAGAGTTAGTAAAAGAAATGACAATATTGTTTCTGAAACTAGGGTAGCTGAAGATTATTATCCCCCAGTACACCACGTTGAGGAATGGAGTTTATACGAAAGACCTGAAGAATTTGATGATGAAGAACTCGAAGAACTAGATGAGTTTGAAGAATACGATGAATACAATGATTTTGATGAGCGTGAGGATGGTAATGGTCAAAATCAACAAAACAATGAGAACTCACAGAGTAATGAAGGTTCACAGAGTAATGGTAGTTCACAGAATAATAGTGGCTCCTTTTGGGGTAATGAAGGAAATAACGGAAATAACGCAACTAATGAAAATAACGGTCAACCGTCAGTAGAAGATAATGAAAACCAAGAAAGAAATGTTAAGTGGTGGGAGCTTGATGAGAAAGATAAAATTCAAGGAATACCAACACCATATAACGATATCTATGAATACATTAGAAAGTATTACTCCAATTAGGAGGGGTTACGATGGCGCAAAAAAGGAAGCGTTTAGGTGACTTATTA
The DNA here is from genome assembly GCF_002335805.1 of Bacillus sp. FJAT-45350. NCBI lineage: Bacteria > Bacillati > Bacillota > Bacilli > Caryophanales > Bacillaceae > Bacillus > Bacillus sp. FJAT-45350. Next base: position 507,553 of record NZ_NISU01000002.1, read on the forward strand.
GTTGATGCAGGGCTTATTACTGATAAACAATTACAAGAAGCACTTAGTACGAAAAAAGATGGTCAAAAGCTAGGGGATGCCCTATTAGAACGTGACTATATCACGGAGCAGCAGTTAATTGAAGTATTAGAATTTCAATTGGGTATTCCTCACATTAGCTTACATCGATACCCTATTGATTCAGATGTCTTAAAAATCGTCTCAAAAGACTTTGCCCGTCGTAATTTATTGATGCCTCTAAAGAAAGAGGGGAATCAATTATTTGTTGCGATGGCTGATCCGATGGATTATTTTTCAATTGATGATTTGCGAATGGCTACTGGGTTTCATGTGGAAACTGCGATTGCAGCAAAGGAAGAAATCATAACGGCTATAGAAAAACATTATAATTTGGATGAGTCATTAAGTGAATTTGAGATGGATGAGCAAGAGGTAACGGCTGTTGCTGAAGGGGATATGGACGACGCCCCAGTGATCAAGCTTGTGAATCAAGTGTTAAAAGTAGGCTTAATAAACAAATCCAGTGATATTCACATTGATCCGCAGGAAAAGAAAGTATTAATTCGCTATCGTGTAGATGGTGTGTTAAAAACAGAACGTGCTCTTCCAAAGAGTGTTCAAAATTCACTTATTGCTCGTGTGAAAATCATGGCAAACCTAAATATTACTGAAAACCGCCTCCCCCAGGATGGACGTATTAAAGTAAATATTGACCTACGACCAGTTGATTTACGTATATCCACTTTGCCAACAGTTTATGGTGAAAAGATTGTTATTCGTATTCTGGACTTAGGTGGGGCATTAAATAGAATCTCACAGCTAGGCTTTAATAAATTAAATCTTGAAAAATTTATGAAAATGATTGAACAGCCATCAGGGTTAATTTTAATTACAGGTCCAACAGGTTCCGGTAAATCATCTACCTTGTATGCTGCCCTTAATCATTTAAATACAGAAAGCGTTAATATTATTACAGTTGAAGACCCGGTTGAATATCAAGTGGAAGGTATTAATCAAGTTCAAGTAAATTCAAGTATTGGGTTAACATTTGCTGCAGGACTTCGATCTATCTTGCGACAAGATCCGAATATCGTCATGGTCGGGGAGATTCGTGACTCAGAAACAGCAGAAATCGCTATTCGTGCATCATTAACTGGACATGTTGTTTTAAGTACACTTCATACAAATAGTGCGATAGCAACGATTCCACGTCTGATTGACATGGATATTGAGCCATATCTTGTTGTGTCTTCATTATCTGGAGTTGTAGCACAACGACTTGTAAGGAGAATTTGTACAAGTTGTAAAGAAGAGAATGAACCGACTGAAATGGAAGTCAATTTGTTTAAAAAGCGTGGTATGAAACCTGGTAAAGTATATAAAGGGAAAGGTTGCCCTTTATGTAATGATACTGGATATAAAGGACGATTAGCGATTCAAGAAATATTAGTCGTTGATGATGAAATTCGTCAAATGATGATGAATAACAAATCAATCACTTCAATTAGAGATTACGCACTTAGGAGCGGAATGATATTCTTAGTCGATGACGGCTTATTAAAGGCGAAACAAGGGTTTACGACTATTGAAGAGGTATTGCGTGTTGCTTTAGATGAGTAAGAGGGGGAAATGTTGATGAAAGAGCGTCTAGACAAACTATTAACAGATGCTTTTAAGTTAGGGGCATCAGATATTCACTTAACAGTCGGTGTACCTCCAGTTCTTCGGATAAATGGAGAGTTAAAGCAATATGGAAAAGAGATTTTAAAACCTAAAGACACAGAAGCAATGGCAAAAGCAATTATCTCAGATGTTCTTTGGAAAGCCTTTCAAAAAAAGGGCGAGCTAGACTTCTCACATGGAATCCCAGGCATATCTCGTTTCCGTGTAAACTCTTATTTTCAACGTTCATGTGTAAGTTTGGCTATAAGGGTCGTACCAACGACAATCCCGACATTAGAAGATTTAAAGATGCCATCTGTCCTGCAAAATATCGCTAAAAAACCACAAGGGCTAGTTTTAGTAACAGGACCAACGGGTAGTGGTAAATCAACGACTCTTGCAGCTATGATTGCCTATATTAACGAGACAATGAAGAAGCATATTATTACATTAGAAGATCCAATTGAGTATTTACACAAACACAAAAACTCAATTATTGACCAGCGTGAAATCGGATTTGATACACAAAACTTTGCAAATGGTCTTCGTGGATGTTTACGTCAGGACCCTGATATTATTCTAGTTGGTGAGATGAGAGACTTAGAAACAATCTCTATCGCGATAACTGCAGCTGAAACTGGTCATCTAGTATTCGGTACACTTCATACGACAGACGCACCAGCAACAATTGATCGTATTATCGATGTCTTCCCACCAGAACAACAGCCACAAGTAAGAATACAACTTGCGAGTGTTTTAGGAGCTGTGATTTCTCAGCGCCTATTTAAAACAGCAGACGGAAAAGGTCGCAGAGCAGCAACCGAAATCTTAGTAAATAATTCAGCTGTAAAAAATCTAATTAGAAATGAAAAGATTCACCAGATTCATAGTGTCTTACAAACAAGTAAAGCAGCAGGAATGCACACCCTTGAAATGTCGATAAAAGAGTTATTAGAACAAAATGTAATTACTGATGAAGTTGCTGCACCATTTTTAAGTGAGAAGGGAAGCTAATGGCACTTTATCAATATACAGGAAAACATTTTCAAGGGCGAACAGTCAAAGGTAAGATGAAAGCTGATTCGGAAAAAGATGTCCAAACAACATTGGCTAGCAAAGGGATTAAAATCACTGAAGTTGAGGAAGTAAAAAGCCTTCTTCATAAAGAAATTACAATTGGTGAACGAGTAAAATCTCAAGATTTTGTAATTTATTTGAGGCAATTTGCCACATTGCTACAAGCAGGTATATCTGTTGTCGATACAACGAATATACTAGCAGACCAAACAAATAGTAAGTTGTTAAAAAAGATTTTAAAAGAAATCGAAGGAGAGCTACAAGCAGGCCGACCATTTTCAGAAGCAGCAGAAAAACACCGTAAAGTGTTTCCATCATTATTTATCAATATGGTAAAGGCAGGGGAAGCAGGTGGTAATCTAGATGAAATTCTAGACCGAATGGCTATTTACTTTGAAAAGCAACATAAAACAAAGCAAAAGGTCATGTCAGCTATGTCTTATCCACTTGTCGTAGGTGGGATTGCTGCGGTGATTGTTTTCTTCTTACTTACATTTGTTGTTCCGACGTTTGCTGATATGTTTGCTTCCTTTGGTTCTGAGTTACCGATGATTACTCAAATTGTCATGAATGCCGGAGAAATATTTAAATCATTTTGGTGGCTCATTATATTAGCTGTAATCGGTTCGATCTTATTGCTTAAGTTTATTCGAGATAACAAAGCTACTAAATATTATTTTGATTATGCATTATTACGCATACCTATATTTGGGAAGCTATTGCAAAAGGCAGCACTTGCACGTATGACTAGAACATTAAGTTCACTCTTTTCTAGTTCTGTACCAATCTTGCAAGCTGTATCAATTGTGGAAAAAATTGTTGGGAACGAAGTACTAGCTAAGGTTATCCGTCAATCACGCGTCTCATTAGAAAAAGGGGAATCGATTGCAGGACCAATGCAAAAACATTGGGCGTTTCCACCACTAGTCACTCAGATGATATCAGTCGGAGAAAAAACGGGGGCACTTGATACGATGCTTGAGAAAGTAGCTGATTTCTATGAAGACGAGGTTGACGCAGCAACAGACCAAGTCAAATCGTTAATTGAGCCATTAATGATTGTCGTTCTGGCTGGAGTTGTTGGAACGATCGTTGCTTCCATTGCCATTCCGATGTTCCAAATTTTTGATAGTGTTGGGTAAGGAAATGAAATAGGTAAATTGATTCAAGGATAGTTGATTATTTGTTGATTAATTACAATTAATTGCGATAATCAGTTAAAATTGTGACTAATTTCCCATGCTTGAGTAATGTAGGTATGGTACTATTAGGTTGTAAATAAATAGGATGCGATGAAGGGGAATCTGTATGTGGGCACTTGGATTACCTAGAGCAAGTAGTGCAACCGGCCAATTTTGTATACTGATACGAAGTTGGTTATTTTTTGTTATTGCTTGTCCTATTCAAGCATACTATTATAAAAATATAGAAATAAAAAATGAATGAATTATGAGGAGGAAGGGTTTTGTTAAAGAAAATGAAAGTTTTAAAGAATGAGAGAGGTTTGACACTTGTTGAGCTTTTGGCAGTAGTTGTTATTTTGGGGATTATTGCCGCGATAGCGGTGCCGGCAGTAGGAAGTATTATTGATAATAGTAAGAAGGATGCACATGTGGCTAATGGTTTGCAGGCTATTAATTCTGCGAGGTTAGCAATTGCTACGGAGTCTACATTACAACCTACAGGAACGAATGTTACTATTATTCCATTAGGTTATTTATTAAAAGAGGGCTTGATTGAATCTATCACTAGTCCTGATAACAGTAAACAGTACGCTACAACAGAAACTGATGTTACAGCTAAAAATGTTGCTACTGCTACACTACCTGCTGAATCGTATGTACGTATAACTAGTACTTCTGGTGGTTTTAATTATGAAGTATATTTACTTGGAGATAATAGTGGCACTGCTAAGTCAAGACATCTGGGTGAACAAAATACTCCAGCCACTGAAACTACTTTAAAAGGAGATAATTCAACAAAAAGAGCCACAGTAAAAAATTAAAGAATAAAAGAATAGGTCCATAAAACAAAGGTACCAGTTACCTCAAAAAGACAAAAGTCATGGTTATTCCACATGAGGTGGACATAGCAAAGTACTAAAAATTATAGATTGAGATAAAGACTTAGTAGTAAGTAGGTCTTTATCTGGTGTCAGACACTAAATATAGACAAAACGGCTGATTTTTTCCATGTAGTATGGACAGTTATATAAATAGAGTGAACGAAATAGATATATGGTGTCAGACACCAGATATAGACAAAATAGCTGATTTTTCCATGTAGTAGGGACAGTTATAAATAGAGTGAACGAAAGACCAACTAGAATTCTAGTTGGTCTTTCGTTTAGAAGTAAAATAGGTACTAGGTACCAAGATAAGAAAAAAACTTGAGATTTTCCACATGAGTTGGACAGATTTGAATCTACTAGTTCTTTGTCTATTTTATATTTTAATTATTTGTCTACGAACTATAGATTGTACAATAAAATTGGCAACTCCATATTAATAAATGTATATTAAGATTTTGATATATCATTCATAAGCCCCCATCGACAACTTACATATCCTGTAATATAATCAAGTTATCGAGCACATGAGAGAAGTGAGTAGGATGCCTTTTATAAGCAAAGATTCGAAATTTTATTCTTTTGTTGAGCCGTTGGTGTATTTCTTCCTGTTACTTTTCTTTTATATTGGTGGTTATTTTTTAGTGACTCATGCGACTTCTTCTATACAGGAGAGGGTTCATGAGTACAATGCTTCTCAATTTAGTAAAATAGTGAAGTTACATTTAGCAACTGGTGAATTGGAGCCAGTGGATGGGACTATTTATTTCTCTGAGTTGATTGAGTTAGGATTATTAGGGGATGATGAGGCCTTTGTATCAGATATTCCTATGCTTTCTACTATCAAATCATCTTACTCTCCTGCGTCCTTTGTCCGAGTAGTGAGAGCTGATAATCAACCGGAGCTGCAAGTTCGGTTATGTATGTCATCCATCGAGGATTGTGTACCAGAAAAGGCAGTGTACGACACGATAGAAGAATAAAACTTTAATTTACTATATGTAAATAACTGTTTCATAAATTATGCACGTCATGTACAATAATAGTTAATATAATAGGATGCTATGAACGGCTATCTCTAATTGGGCACTTGGATAGCTTGGAGCGAGTAGTGCAACCGACCAATTTTGCTTGAGGATAGCAAAGTTGGTTTTTTTTTACTATAAAGGTAGTCAATTTATAGCTTTTTTTCTAATTTAGGTAAAGATTTTTGTAAGTACATAGTATAATGGTCTTATAAGTTAATGGTAAAGGACGATAATTTGAATGGATGTATTTATCTATATTTATCTGTTTATATTTGGTTTGGTTTTAGGCTCATTTTATAATGTTGTTGGTTTGCGAGTACCGGTGGAAGAATCTATTGTAAAGCCACGGTCTCATTGTCCGAATTGCAAACGTACATTAACAGCTTTGGATTTAGTACCTGTTTTTTCTTATTTATTAATTAGAGGGAAATGTCGTGGTTGTGGGTTAAAAATATCTCCGTTGTATCCGTTAATGGAGTTATCGACAGGTCTTTTATTTGTCCTAGCTTATTATTTTATTGGATTGCAGTGGGAGCTTCTTGTTGCTTTATTGTTTATTTCTATGCTTGTGATTATTTTCGTTAGTGATGTTCGATATATGTTAATTCCAGATAAAATATTACTAGTATTTGCACCTATGTTTCTAGTTTTACGGGTATTCGTAGCCCCTTTATCTCCTTGGTGGGATATGTTATTGGGTGCTGTTGTCGGTTTTACACTTTTGTTTATAATTGCTGTTGTTAGCCGTGGTGGTATGGGCGGTGGCGACATTAAATTGTTTGCAGTGCTTGGACTTGTGTTAGGGCTACAAGATGTCCTTTTAGCTTTCTTCTTATCAACATTGTTTGGTACCATATTTGGAATCGCTGGGTTACTGACTGGGAAAGTCAAACGAGGAAAACCAATGCCTTTTGGACCATATATCGTTCTTGGGACGATTCTAACTTACTTCTTTGGTCAAGACATTATACAATGGTATTTTGATTTGTTATGGTAGACAATCGATCGGTGGTGTTTAGATGAATCTTTTTCAGTCAAAAAAAGACATGCGTACAAGTATCATTATTAAAGACCATGTTATTCGCTATGTTCATGCAAAGAAACCGAGCCTTGATTCGATTCGTTCATTTGGGGAGCGTTTCTTACCTGAAGGGGTCATTAGAGAGGGTCAAATTATTGACCGAGAAACGTTAGAGATTATTTTCGAGGAATGTATTGAGCATTGGAAGATTAAACGACATGCCATTCAATTCTGTGTACCAGATTCTTTTGTAGTCGTAAGGAATATATTGATACCAAAAGAAGTGGCAGAAGATGATATTCGAATGCATCTTCATATGGAAATGGGAGAGTCGATTCACCTCCCTTTTGAAAACCCATCTTTTGATTTTAAGCTGTTAGGTGAAAAAGATGGACAGAAAGAGATATTATTAATTGCTTCTCCAGAAAAAGTCGTTATGGAGTTGTATGAATTTTTATCTGAATTAAAGCTTCAACCGAATGTAGCAGATGTTTCGTCACTTTCGTTGTATCGTTTATTTACGAAAGTCGATAAGGCACTTTCGGACGAGCATTTACTTCTTGTGCAGCTTGACCGTTCATCTATTAATCTAACAGTTTTCTATTCACATAAGCCAATGTTTACACGTCATTTTCGTTTAAATAGTGATGATGAGAAATGGGCAATTAAAGGTGATGTGGAGATGGAAAGCTTAGTTTGGGAAGGTGAAATTGAGGAGATTGATGGACAAGCAGAGGAGTTAATTACTGAGGTGGAACGAGTGATGAATTTTTATCGTTTCTCTGTTCATAAAGGAAAAGAAGGAGTCAACCGGATTGCGATTACAGGTGACCATCCTTACTTAGAGCGAATGATAGACATTTGCAAAGAAAGCTTTGATTTGCCAGTAGAAACATTATTAGATGTAGAGATTATTTCAGCTACAGGAGCTATCCCTTATCAATTTCATGATACTGTCGGACTGATGCTGAAAAAAGAGGTGCGCTAATGTTAGTAGAAGTGAACCTGTTACCAGAAAAAGAGAAACGTGATTTAACACCAGTTATTATAATCCTTATTATTGGAATTTTATTGGTAACTGCTACTATTGTCCTATCCTCCCTACATAGCTCAGTATCTACAGAGGTTACTGAGCTAGAAAATGAGGTGCAAGAGTTGATGATATTATCAGAGACGACTAGACAAGAACTAACAGAGCAACAGACAAATAACATTGGACAGTTAGAAGAGGTTATCTCTGCGTTAGATAAGCAGTTGTTTCCAGCTTCTTTGTTACTTGACCATATAGTTAGTCTTTTACCAGAAAGAGGATTTTTCCTTAATTTTAATTATTCTCTACCAAATGAAGTATATTTTGATGCTAGTTTTGATAGGATAGAGGAAATTGCTCAATTTAGTAATGCTCTCTACTCGTCTGATGCAATAGGAGAAGTGCTTCTGTCCGATATTAGCACGAACCAGATACTTGATGATGAAGACTTAAACCGTGATGAATATTTACCACGCTATGTGGCTAGCTATTCTATTAAAATAGTTCCAGTTAGCCTACGAGAAATGAGGGATGAAAATTGAACCTATCATTTTCAAAAAAACATATCATTATTCTCGGAGTAGCGATATTCCTTCTGATTGCTAGTGCATTTTTCTTTTTTTCTCAATATATATCGCCAGCGATGAAAGAGAAAGAAGTTTTGGCAGCAGAAGTAGAATTTGAGAAAAGCCAGCTTGCTATATTACGGGACCAACAGAGAGACACGACTACAGAAGCCATTGAGACTAGTATTGAATTACAACGTAAATTACCTGTAAAGCCATTAGTCGATCAATTTTTATTAGATATTTCTCGAGCAGAAGGACTGTCAAACAGTTATATTCTTTATATAGATATAAGTGAGGGCGGAGAGTTATCTTTACGTGCTACTGAGGATGGTGTTGAAGGTGAAACTTCAACTCCTGTAGAACAGAGCGAGGGTGAAGGAGGTCAAGAAACGACTCAAGAACAACAGGTAAATGTAGATATAGAGGGCCTAAAACAAATTACCCTCAATCTATCTGTACGGGCAAATCGTTATCAAGATTTAGCTCAGTTTCTTCGAGAGCTTGATAGATTGCCGAGGATTTCTAGTATTGATTCAGTCTCTTTTATAGGTCATGATGAACAGATAATGGTAGATGATGTCCATGATAGCTTAGAGTTTAATGTGACAGTCTCTACTTATTTTTATCCAGAATTACTAGAACTAGGGGAAGAAGGACCGAAAGTCGATTACCCTCGACCAAGTAATAAAGATAACCCGCTATATTCTAATTAATCGTTTGTCTTGTTTTTAAAAACTCTTATAAGGGAGGGAGTAGATTTAATGAAAAAGCTCATTATCGGGTTACTCGTAGTACTTATGATGTTCCCTATGTCTTATTCTGTTGGAGCTTATATGCCGATAACAGTGTATGTAGGTGATAAGAAGCTTAATTTCAATAACGACCCTATCGTTAGAAATGGTGTAACATTAGTTGAGTTTCGAACGATATTTGAAAGTCTTGGAATGTCAGTCAATTGGGACAAAAAAAGTTCAACTGTTACTGGAAAAAGTGGGAACACGACAATAAGGTTTACAGTTGGTAGTCAATATGCATTTGTCAATTCTAACCCAGTGAGGTTAGACGTACCCTCAAGAATAATGAATGGAAGAACGCTTGTACCTCTACGATTTGTTGGAGAAACGGTAGGTAAGCAAGTAACATGGGATGGAACAACAAGAACGATCTTTATTTTAGACCGTGGTTATGAATATCATAATAATGTAAATAATGATTTACTTACGATCGAGCAATTGAGAGGAAGTACATTTGAATTAAGAAACAAAGAGTTGGAAAGAGTCGGAAATGCTGTATGGAGACAGCTTGTACTAGAAAGAGGAAAAGTAGACGGATTGGCGATTAGGAACTTTGAACAGTATTTTAACACGTTCTTTATAAACGACCAAGAAAAAAAGGTAGAGTTAAGAAATAGCGATGAGAATGGTGTTTTTAGAAATTTACAAGTGAAAGTAAATCCAAATCCAAATGCAAGAAACTACATTCATGTTGTTGACGAAAACACGTTTGAATATCACTTACTTTGGACGTACGAAGGTAATTTAGTTAGTAATGATAGGCTTCTAAAAGGACAGCATTCATTTAAAGTCACCTTCCAAAGAGATGATGGTAGATATAAAGTTCAATCTTATACTCCGTTAGGATAATTGGGACTAGAAGTAAAAGGATACCTCATATGTAATCACATATTGAGGTATCCTTTTTTGCATTCCATTAAGTAATATTAACTATCATTAAGATCCTCTAAACAGTCCAAATAGTAATGAAATCACAAAAAGTACAAGGAATATATAAAAGATGATTTTCGCAATTTCAATAGCTGCTCCTGCAATACCAATAAAGCCAAAGAATGCAGCAATAACCGCAATAATAAAGAAGGCGAGTGCCCAGCCTAACATAATAATCCTCTCCTTTCATTGATATATTTATTGAATACCCTTCAACATGGCATATAAACGTTAGGGTTACTGGGGTAAAAACTTTGATTAGGTATTCTTATATTGATTAAGACTGAAAATGTTTGCTATGTTATAATATTGGAAATAATTATGTAGGAAAAGTCTATTGAAGTTAGTGGTGATAAAGTGAGTAAAGTTGAAAAATATGGATTAAGCAAAGAAGTTTTTTACGTTCTTATTAATATTTTTAAAGACTATTCAGATATAATCGAGAAAGTTATATTGTTTGGTTCAAGGGCAAGAGGAGATTATAAAGAAACGTCTGACATTGATTTAGCAATAAAGTTTAGAGAGAAAAATGACCAGATAACTAAAATAATAGATACTCTTTCCAATGAAAAAATTATCTATACGATTGATTTAATAGATGTCGATACAATAAGTAATGAAAAGTTAAAGAATTATATAAATACTGAGGGAAAAGTGATATTTTTAACCAATTCTAAAGGTGAGGTTATCGACAATATGAATAAAATAATGGACAAGTTAACTGATTTAGAAAAAGCAACAAGAAAACTACATGAAAGTTTAAGTAGAGATCCTAGTCAAGATGATATTGTCATTGATGCAACAATACAACGGTTTGAGTTTACATATGAATTATCATGGAAGTTAATGAAAGCCTTTTTAGAATATAATGGACATTTGGAAGTAACTAGTCCAAGAAGGACAATTCGGGTAGCTTTTAAAGAAGGTCTTATAACAAAAGGGGATGCATGGTTAGCAATGCTTGAAGACCGGAATAAGACTTCGCATACTTATGATGAAGAGACTGCAAATAAAATATATAACAGTATTAAATTACATTTTATTCAGCTTTTTGATGAACTACTAATTGAGATGAAAAAGAGAATAAATCTTGAGTTATAAAATAGGTGCTGGCTAATTAGTCCAGCACCTACGATTATTTTAGAGCTTATCAAACTACTAGATTCCATAAAAGTGCCTACATAAAAAATCTCTAATCTTCTCCAAAATCTAGTTCTATCATTCGAACCGATATAATAGAATATAGTATAGAGTGAGTGAACGAGGGGAGATGGTAGAGTGGACCAGGAGAAGCATCGCATATCAGTTCGATTAAATGGGAAGGAACGTCCATATGAAGAAATGGAAGAGACTAGAGAACCCCATTTGGATACAGAGGCTTTTGAGGATGTGTTTGAACCAGTTGAGAGGATAAAGCCGTTTGAACCAGAAGAGAAAAAGTCAAACAAGATTGTTGATTTTGGACGTAAATTAACAGAGCGAAATAAAGCTAAGGTTCCTTTTTGGGACGATGGCAATCGCGAGAAAAGTCCAAAACTCCCATATAAAAGGAAAAAGAAAAAATCAAAGAGTATCAAGTTCTCATTAAAGTCATTACCTGTTGGGTTGCTCGTAGCTGCTGTATCCGCGATTATCGTTGGAGTAAGCTTTGGCTTTATGGTGTTGACCGTATTCACAGGTGATTCTACTGCAACTAGCGGATCAGTTGTAGCAAATGGAACGATTGAGCTATTAAGTGGACAAGATTCTAGTACCATGCCTGATTTAACCTTTGAAGTCGTCCAAGGTGGAGCGTTTTCTACAATAGATAAGGGAACCGAAACTGTAAATGGGATTCAACAAGCTGGATTTGCAGCGACGTTACTTGAGAACAATGAGCCGTATTTATTGTTCATTGGAATTGGACAAGACCGCGAGCATGCGAATCGGTTGAGCCAATTTTATAGTCAACAAGGACAAGAAACATATATAAAGCCATACGCGATTTTAGGTTCAAAGGTTAATGTAGAAAATCAACAAACAATTGCTTACTTCCATGAAGGCGCTCGTCTTTATCAAGAATTAATGGCGCTATCAGTTGTTGAACTTGCAAATGGTAATTCAACAGTAACACTAGAAACTGTACAGTCTTATACTGCAAGCCTATTGGGAATGGAAGAAATCCAAGGTGAAAGCTTTTCTGTTTTAGCTGAAGATGAAAAGCAACTAGCAACTAAATTTTTTCAATCATTACAACAATCTGTAAACCATGTCTCAGCCTACCAACAAGCAAGCGATGAAATTGAGCTTTGGAAAATTCAACAATCATTATTACAAGCAATGGTAGTATACGAACAGTTAATTGAGAAATTAAACTAAAGAAATATTGCCATAAAACTGAAAAGAAATTTATGAAGCAGTAGTCGCTTCTTACATTGAAAAGCCTGCTATGAGTAACTTCTAGCAGGCTTTTAATAATTGGCAACATTTTAGTTTTATACTTTTTCCATAGTAAAAAACTAAAAAACTTTCAAAAATAGATTGAAAATTATAAGGATTTAGTTTATTGTATATTGTATACCAAGTAATGAGGAGTGAATAGATTACATGGCAAATAATGTTGTGTTATGGAGTTCGTATACTTGTAAACTATGTACAGATTTAAAAAACTACTTTGAAGAAAATAATATCCAGTATGAGAACAAAGATATGAAGAAAGATGACTCATTGCGAGACATTATCGAAGAAAAATACGGCGTGAGAAAAGCTCCAATAGTTGAAATTGGTGAAAAAGCTGTTGTTGGCGCTGGTCAGTGGTCAGAAGAAAACTGGAATGAGTTAAAATCATTACTAAACGAAGAAGCAGTAAAATAAAAGATTTAATAGAAAAATCAAATTATTCATTGACAAGATGAAGTGAATTTGGTTAAATAAAGATAACTTAAATTGGTATACCAAATACCAAATAACTAAAATGTTACTAATCTAAAGGGGGAAATACAAATGACAGAATTATTATCTCGTGAAGAGTTCAGAAGACAGTTAGAGGAAGCAATTAAAGGAAATCACAGTGAGGCAGCACCTTTTACAGTAGCATGGGCGACTGGGAAATTAACAAGAGCGCATTTTGCAA
>NZ_NISU01000003.1:0-19669 GCF_002335805.1 Bacillus sp. FJAT-45350
GAAAATTAACGAGATGTGTTTACATCTCTTTTACGCTTGGCTTTTGTCTTGTTCAGTTTTCAAAGAACAACTTGTCACTCGTGTTTCAGCGACTTAACTAATATAACATGATAACAAATCGTATGTCAACAACTTTAAATAAAAAGTTTTAAATAGATAAGTGCTCTAATGAGAGACGAACTATAATATAACATATATATTTCAATAACACAATACCAGCATTAAAATAAGTAAAACAAAATACCACGTGTCTACACTTAAGATACTAGTAGTAGTAACTCAAGTGCAACAACACGTGGAATTAAAATTATATAATCATTACAACACAAACTGTTCAATCGCTATTAAAAGTACTACACCTGGAACCCCTAAAAATCCTGAAATACCCGCTGTAACGAGATTAATAGGAATATGGTAATCCAACACTGAGCCAAAAGCATTTAGGAAAAATAAAAAGAGTGCCCCAATCATTAGCTTAATTGCTCCTTGTCCCAAGAAACGTAATGGCTTTATTGGTGCTCCAACAATTAATAATAAAAAAATTAATCCCCCTAATAAAGAAACTATAATAACCGGATCCATTTCACACCTCCATATCTGACAAGCCTTTATAAAAAATATATGTACAAGCAAAAAAAAAAGAACAAGTAGTAAAAAAATTACTACTCACTCTTTACTACTCACTCTTTTTCATTGTAACGAACTCTCGCTTCCCTCAATAAAAACAAATACTTTGCTTCTGTTAACTTCATTTCATACAGAACTTCCTCAGAAGGGTCAACACTTTTAGATACAATAGCTTGTTGATTAGATAAGTGAACCTTTAAATCATCTATTAAATTCATCAGTTGTTGGTCTTCCAAGTTACGAATTCTTTTTCTTCTTTTAAAGAACATCGAATTGGCTCCTCATCGCTAAAAACAAGTGTAAATACTAACTAAATCTCCCTACGCCCTTCAATCGCTTTTGATAGCGTAACTTCATCAGCATATTCCAAATCTCCACCTACAGGTAAACCATGTGCAATTCTCGTTACTTTAATCCCTGTTGGCTTTACTAAGCGAGAAATATACATCGCCGTGGCTTCACCTTCAATGTTTGGATTTGTAGCAATAATTACTTCTTGTATTTTGTCGTCTTGAAGTCGTTTCAAAAGCTCGGGTATTTTTATATCTTCGGGACCTATTCCATCCATAGGAGAAATTGCTCCATGAAGGACATGATACAAACCGTAATACTCTTTCATCTTCTCCATTGCAATAACATCTTTCGCATCTTGAACAACACAAACAATGGACTGATCCCTTTTGGTATCATCACAAATTCTACAAGGGTCGGTATCAGTTATATTATGACACTGGGAGCAATAGGTTAAATTTCTTTTAGCATTAACTAACGCTTTGGCAAAATCCAAAACGTCATCCTCTTTCATATCTAGAACAAAGAAAGCCAGACGACTCGCTGTTTTAGGGCCGATACCTGGCAATCTCATAAATCCTTCCATTAACTTTGCGATAGGTTCAGGGTATTGCAAAAGGATTACCTCCTAAAATAGACCAGGAACATTCATCCCTTTTGTGAATTTTCCTAAATCTTGCTCAGTTAATTCGTCTACTTTCTTAAGCGCTTCATTTGTTGCAGCTAAAATTAAATCTTGTAACATTTCTACATCGTCTGGATCAACACAGTCCTCAGAGATTTTGATATCAACAATTCGCTTGTCACCGCTAGCAATAACTGTAACCATTCCGCCACCAGCTGTAGCTTCAACAGTCTTTTCCTTAAGTTCCTCTTGAGCCTTCACCATTTGCTTTTGCATCTTTTGCATTTGCTTCATCATATTACCCATGTTTTTCATTTGAATTCCTCCTAATGTATGTATTTATTTTTTATTCAATAATTTCAACTAGCTCACTGCCAACTAATTTGATTCCTTCTTCGATAACAGGGTCTTTTTCTTCCTCACCATCTTCACCACGTTGTCCTTTTAGAAAATCTTCTTTTAGCTTATCCCATTGACCAGATAGTATCGTAAAGAACGTCATTTTTTGACCAAAAACTTCATCAATTACTGTATCTACGAAATCACGAAATTTTGAATCAACCATATCACGATGCATCTCATTTTGAAAAGCTAGTAGATAAGCATCTTGTGAAGCAGCTACCGGCTTACAGTCACTTAGCCATGCGTGTGCAGGAATATTTTGTTGACGAACTCTCTCCATCACCTGTCCCCACTTGCTAGTTACCCTTTGTAACTCAAGTTTAGAAGCCCTACTAAGCAACTCTTTAATTTGTCCAGATGCTAATTTTGTACCTGAAACTTGCTTCACCGGTCTCCTTACAGGTTGTTTCCTCTGTTCACTTGTATCATCTGATGCCTCTGCTACTACACCATTCCTTTGAAGCTGTTTAATTGTCCCTTCAAGCTCATTAATCTTTTTCTTAAGTAGCTCAATATCCTCATTATTAATGACCGCTCCAGAAGTGACTTTATCTTCTACCTCATGGTTACAAAGTTTCACAATTAAAAGCTCCATAAACACTTTAGGATGACTAGCCCACTTCATCTCTTGCTGACATTGATTCAACAACTCAATCATTTTATAAATTGATTCACTTGGTATGATAGTAGCAAAGTCTTTAAACTGCTCATCTACTTTAGCACGTTCCAACATTTCCGCTAACTGTGGGGCAGTTTGGTATAATAGGAGATCCCGATAATAAAAAATCAAGTCTTCTATAAAACGTTGAGGATCCTTTCCTTCATTAATAAGAAGACCAATTGCTTTTAAGGCTGCCGCTACGTCCTTACTATGGACTGCAGAGATTACATCAGATAAAAACCTCTCAGAAACTGCACCTGTTATAGATAAGATACTTTCCAATGTTACTTCATCTTCTGCATATGAAATTGCCTGATCAAGTAAGCTTAACGCATCTCGCATGCCACCATCAGCGGCAAGAGCAACCATTTGAAGCGCTTCCTCTTGAACAACTGTTTCATTATGACTTAAGATAAACTTCATTCTATTAACAAGAGCTTGTTTTGATATTCTCTTAAAATCAAAACGCTGACAACGAGAAATAATCGTCAAAGGAATTTTATGTGGTTCGGTAGTTGCTAAAATAAATATAACATGCTTTGGTGGTTCCTCAAGTGTTTTTAGCAATGCATTAAAAGCACCTGTAGATAGCATATGAACCTCATCAATTATGTACACTTTGTACCTGACTTCATTTGGAGCAAACTTAACCTTATCTCTAATGTCTCGAATTTCATCTACACCATTATTAGATGCGGCATCAATTTCAATCACATCAACAATCGAACCATCTGTAATACCCTTACATGACTTACACTCATTACATGGTTCTGGTACTGGTGCATTCTCACAGTTAATCGCCTTAGATACAATTTTCGCTGCACTTGTTTTCCCTGTTCCACGTGGTCCAGTAAAGAGATACGCATGGGAGAACTTATTATGAACTAAGGCATTTTGCAACGTAGTAGTAATATGCTCTTGTCCAGCTATATCTTTTAATTGTTGTGGTCGCCACACACGATATAATGCTTGATAGCCCATCCCAAATCCTCCTTCGACCAACGTTTCATCTATATTATACTTTGTCACATTTCATATTTCAAAGATTGATTAAGAAAAACCACTGAGCGAGTCTTTCTTAATTCCAATGCCCATAGCCACTACCAACTTTTAAACGCTGAACGAACTGACTATGTTTTCAAGATATACTTCAACTATAAACCATAATAAAAGCAGCAACTATATAGTTGCTGCTAAATAAAATGAATGTCGTGCACCTTCTGTTGATAATGCTACCCCGAGCGTTACCTAAGCAGTTAGCTCGGCCCAGGCACCTCTACGGCACACGAAAGGGTCCACTTACTGCTGCTTCCTTCCGGACCTGACAGGGTTCATGGGTTTCCGTTGCGTAGAACCCAAGCGTCAACACCACTTACTTAGGTCAGACCTCACGGTAACAAAACCTCGAGAAGGGATTCAGCCTCGCTATAGCGGATTGCGAGTACAGGGCACCGCTACCTCCCCGCCTAGCACGACAAATTGATTAACATATTTAAGCGTCATTTAATTGACGCACTTTGTAGTATATACCTTTTCATTAATAAATGCAAGGACAAACCCATATCCTAAAGAAATTAAAACTATTCTAAAATTACTCAATTATCTCCAGTTAATTCTAATAACTTCTCTTTCTTTTTCTGTTCTTTTCTCTTTGCACGAAGTTCTCGAAAGAAATTTGTAAGTAATGCTCCACACGCTTCTTCTAACACAAATGCATTAACTTCTACCTGATGATTAAATCTTTCTTCATTTAAAAGGTTCATTAACGTACCCGCACATCCTGCCTTCGGATCACGAGCTCCATAAACAACCCTGTCAAGTCGAGACTGAACAATCGCACCAGCACACATAGGACAAGGTTCAAGAGTGACATACAATGTACATCCAGTAAGACGCCAAGTCCCTAGATTTTCACAAGCCTTCTTAATAACCAGTAATTCTGCATGAGCTATTGCTTGCTGTGTAGTCTCTCTCTCATTGTAAGCTGTAGCAACAACGACCCCATCCTTTACAATGATAGCTCCAATAGGAACCTCTTCAATTTGCTCGGCTCGTTTCGCTTGTTCAATAGCCTTCTCCATGAAAATCTTATCTTCATTTTTAATTTGATCACTCGTCATAATATACCTCTTTTTACGTGTGTAATTTGCAGTCTTATGTAAATATACACCGTGTTCCTTCCATTTAAAAGAGGATGATTCATAGGTTGTATTACAAACCTTTGAAGCACCCTCACCTTATCTATCTTCAACTTCAGCTTTTCTAAAACTTACCCAACGTACAAAGGTTTTCTCTACTTCTGTTAAACCTGTTTTTTTTGTCGATCTTTTTTTAACTATATTTTTCACTACTTCTCACCATTCCTTCCATTCTATCTGAAAGTATAGCTTATTATGAGTTAATATATACGTCTCTGCACTAACCTCAGCTATATTAAAAAGGAGGACCCATAGTAGGTCCTCCTTATCAATCCATATTATTGTGTAATTGTAACGTTTTGAAGTTGCATCATACCATTTGGATGCTGCCAGAAGCCTTGTACATTTTCATTTACACCATTTACATAGTGAGTAAAGTGAGTGTATGTTACAGGAGCTTCAGTTACAATGATTTGTTGTGCCTCTTTGTAAAGCTCAGCACGTACATCAGGGTCTGCTTCTTGACGAGCTTGGTCTAATAAAGCATCAAGTTCAGGATCCGCGATGAATGAACGGTTACCAGCTGAACCGTGGTTTTTAGAATGGAATAAAGCATATAAACCATAGTCTGCATCTGCAGTTACAGTAACCCAACCAAGGATAAACATATCATGTTGAGCGTTAGCAGTGTTTTCTAGGTAAGCACCCCACTCTAGCACTTCGATACTTACATCAATTCCAATTTCTTTTAATTGAGCTTGTACAAACTCAGCTAAATCCATACGTTGTGGATTGTCATTAGTCCAGATAGTAGTCGAGAAACCATCAGCATGTCCAGCTTCAGCAAGTAAAGCTTTCGCAGCTTCTACATCATACTCAAGAACTTCAATCTCATCACTATAACCAAAAACGTTTGCAGCTAATGGTCCATAAGCAATTGTACCAACGCCATCTAAAATGTTATTAACAACAATTTCTTTATCAAGTGCCATAGTTACCGCTTGACGAACTCTAATATCATCAAAAGGAGCTTTCTCAGTGTTGAAACCGATGTAAGCAGAGCTTAAGCTTTCTGTACGGTCAATACCGATTCCAGGAGTTCCTTCAATTCTAGAAATATCAGTTGGTTGTACTTGCTCGATAATATGTGTGTTACCAGTTTCAAGTTCAGCAACACGAGTTAAGCTTTCAGGTACGATACTGAATGTTACAGAATCGATCTTAGCTGGCTCACCCCAATAGTTATCGTTTTTAACTAATTTAATGTATTGTCCAGGTACCCACTCTTCAAATACGAACGGACCAGCACCAGACGGATTAGCACTTACATAGCTTCCTGCATCTTGTCCAGCTTCCATAGCTTCGTAATCAGCTTGGATTGCATTAAGACTGATAATCCCACCACCACTATGAGCTAAATGAGACGGTAATGGAGAGAAAGGAAACTCAGTTACGAAATGAACTGTATAATCATCTACTACTTTAGTTTCATTAATCATATCAAATAAGAAAGAACGTGGTGATGCAACATCTGGATCAAGAACACGATCAAAGTTTGCTTTAACTACTTCTGCAGTTAATTCAGAACCATCATGAAACTGTACGCCTTCACGTAGTGTAATTTTCCAAACATTGTCTTCAACTAACTCCCACTCAGTTGCAAGAGCAGGTTGAAGCTCTAAGTTTTCATCATGATAGATAAGGCTATCATAAATATTTACTTGAACATTACTTGATGGAGAATCATTTGAACCTTGTGGATCAAGTGATACAGCATCGGAAGGAATTGCAATTGTTAAGTCGCCACCTTCAGTAGCTTCTACTGGAGCTTCACCAGTATCATCAGTAGCATCTGGTGCCGGCTCATCTTGTCCACCGCATGCAGCTAAAAACACACTTAGCATTAAAGCTAATGCTAAAAGGACTAACTTGTTTTTCGAAAAACTCATAATTGTAACCCCCGTTATAAAATATTTTTATTTTCCCAAAAAACTAATAATAATATAACCCATATAAAATAAAAAAACAATCTTATTACCTTAAAAAAGAATAAATATTACCTGGTATATTTAAGTAATCATTGTTTCTTCCTTATATATAGACGTTAGTTAATGTACCCGTATGTCACTATTATTAAACACAAAAAAATGTAAGCGCTTTCAACTTTTCAGAACTTTCTGAATTTTTTTACTGTATTAATTATTTTGATATAGCATGATTTTACATTGTATTATATCTTTTACATGGTATAATCTATTCCTGTAGCACTAAGGCAGATAATGTCGAAAATTTTACTAAACTAAATAGAAAGGGTGTCTAATATATGAGCGAACAATCAGCAACAAATACGGTTGATAAAAACCCGACTCCACAACCTAATCCTAGATTAGAGAGTTGGAAAAAGTTCTTTAAGAAGCTGAGAAAGAATAAAGCCGCTATGGTTGGTGGAATCACCATATTGTTTTTCATTATTATTGCCATCATCGGTCCATTTATCGCCCCATTTGACCCATCAGTACAAAATCATGTAAACAAATTAACAGGTCCATCAGCAGAACATTGGTTTGGGACAGATCACCATGGTAGAGATATCTTCAGTCGTATCATTCATGGTATGTCGATAACTTTATTTATTGGTTTTTCTTCAGTAGCAATCGGAACATTTTTCGGAGTACTTCTTGGATTAATTTCTGGTTATTACGGTAGAAGAACTGATGCAATTATAATGAGATCTATGGACGTCCTTTTAGCTTTCCCTGGTATTTTACTAGCACTAGCTATCGTAAGTGTATTAGGTGGTAGTTTACAAAACGTAATTATTGCCGTTGGTATTTTTGCAATTCCTTCGTTTGCAAGGATTGTACGAGGTTCAACACTATCTGTTAAGAAGCTTGAGTATATTGATGCAATGAGAGCGCTTGGCGCAAGTGATAGTCGCATTATCTTTAAGCACATCTTGCCAAACATTATGTCTCCAATTATTGTACAAGCAACTTTATATATGGCAGCAGCAATTTTAACTGCTAGTGGTCTTTCATTCTTAGGAATGGGTGCACAGCCTCCAACACCTGAGTGGGGTGCAATGCTAAGTGCAGGTCGTAACTATATGTGGGATGCTCCACACGTTGCTCTTTTCCCTGGTTTAGCAATTGTAATCGTTGTATTAGCGTTTAACATCTTTGGTGATGGCTTAAGAGACGCACTAGATCCGAAAATGAAAAATTAGAAGAGAGGTGCAAACTATTGTTTACTTTTATAATTAGACGTTTACTACAGACAATCCCGGTATTAATCGGTGTTACAATTTTAGTTTTCATGCTTATGCACCTCATTCCTGGTGACCCAGCACAAATTATCGCCGGTGAGAGTGCTTCTGAACAACAAGTAGAACAAATGAGAGAAAGATTAGGATTGAATGATCCGTTACCAGTCCAATATGCAAAGTATGTTGGTAATGCAATTCAAGGTGATTTAGGTAACTCTATTCGTAACGGACGAGCTGTAACTGATGAAATCTCAGGTAGGTTCTGGATAACTGTAGAACTCGCGATATATAGTACGATTTTAAGTATCTTTATTGGTTTAATTGCTGGTATTATCTCTGCAACAAGACATTACACATTAACTGATACAGCTATTATGATTGTTGCATTATTTGGACTTTCAATGCCTAACTTCTGGCTTGGTTTGATGTTAATTCAGTGGTTCTCAATAGGAACCGGTTGGTTCTCTCCATCAGGTTGGGGATCTTGGCAGCAAAATGTACTTCCTGTTATTACACTCGGAACCGCTGGGGCAGCTATTATTGCTCGTATGACACGTTCAAGTATGCTTGAGGTTATAGGACAAGACTTTATTCGAACAGCTCGTGCTAAAGGTGTAAGTGAGCGAGTAGTTATTTATCGTCATGCATTAAAAAATGCTATGATTCCAGTTGTGACGATTGTTGGTTTACAGTTTGGTTCATTACTAGGTGGTACTGTATTAACTGAAACTGTATTTGCTATTAATGGTATGGGTCGACTTATCATCGATGCAATTCGTGCTCGAGACTTCCCAGTAGTACAAGGAACAGTATTAGTTATTTCACTACTATTCGTTTTAGTTAACTTACTAGTAGACATTTCTTATCGATTCTTGAACAAACGTATCGATCTTGATTAATATAAACAACCTATTGAAAAGGGTGTGAAACTTTATGAGTACAAACAAAACGATTATTGATGTTCGTGACCTACGCACTTCATTCTTTACAGAAGGTGGAGAAGTTAAAGCAGTTGATGGCGTTAACTTCTCTGTCCCAAAGGGTAAGACACTAGGTATCGTTGGAGAATCAGGTTCAGGTAAAAGTATTACATCCCTTTCGATTCTTCGTCTTATTCAAAACCCAGGTAAAATTGTAGGTGGAGAAATACTATTTAAGGGTCAGAACTTACTAGATAAATCAGAGAAAGAAATGCTTAAGATTCGTGGAAACGAAATCTCAATGATTTTCCAAGAACCAATGACATCTTTAAATCCTGTTTATACTGTTGGTCAGCAAATCAGTGAGTCATATATCATTCACCAAGGATTAAAAAAGAAGGAAGCGACCGAAAAATCAATAGAAATGTTGAAGCTTGTAGGTATTCCTTCTCCAGAAAAACGTGTTCATCAGTATCCTCACGAATT
This sequence comes from Bacillus sp. FJAT-45350, assembly GCF_002335805.1. Taxonomy (NCBI): domain Bacteria; kingdom Bacillati; phylum Bacillota; class Bacilli; order Caryophanales; family Bacillaceae; genus Bacillus; species Bacillus sp. FJAT-45350. The sequence continues at coordinate 9,416 of NZ_NISU01000003.1, forward strand.
GTCTGGTGGTATGAGGCAACGTGTTATGATCGCAATGGCTTTAGCATGTAAACCAGAGTTATTGATTGCTGATGAGCCTACTACTGCACTTGATGTTACAATTCAGGCTCAAATTATTGAACTTATGAAAGAGTTGCAAGATGAGCTTGGTATGTCAATTATTATGATTACACATGACCTTGGGGTTGTAGCAGAGAGCTGTGATTATGTTGCTGTTATGTACTGCGGTAAAGTAGTTGAATATGCTGATGTAAACACTTTATTCTCAAAACCACAACATCCATATACAGTAGGGTTATTAAAATCTCTACCTCGACATGATGTCGATATGGGTGAAGAAGAGCTTTCAGTCATTAAAGGTGCAGTACCTAGTCCAAATGAAATGCCAGATGGGTGTCGTTTTGCCCCTCGCTGTCCATTTGCTACTGATCTTTGTGCAAAACATCTTCCTGATCTTATTGAAGGTGAAGATGGAAATCAAATTCGCTGTTGGATTTACTCTGATGAGTGGGACGGCGACCCGGAGGTGAACGTGTATGAAGAAAGAACTACTCAAGGTTAATGATTTAAAACAGTATTTCCCTATCAAGGGTGGTCTACTCGGACGTACAGTTAACCACGTTAAAGCGGTTGATGGAGTTTCATTCACGATTTATGAAGGAGAAACTGTAAGTATCGTAGGTGAGTCTGGTTGTGGTAAATCAACAACTGGGCGAGCTATCCTACGTCTTGATGAACCTACAGCAGGTGAAGTTGAATTTGACGGTGAAGACCTTCTATCTTTGAATAAGAGTCAAATGAGAAAGAAGCGTAAAGACCTTCAAATCATCTTCCAGGATCCATATGCATCTATCAATCCACGTCAAACGGTAAGACAAATTCTTGATGAAGCTCTTGAAATTCAAAATGTCGTTCCTAAAAGTGAGCGTAACGATAAAATTAAAGAGTTAATGCAAAAAGTTGGACTTGGTGCTCACCAAATTGACCGTTTCCCACATGAGTTTAGTGGTGGTCAACGTCAACGTATTGGTATCGCTCGTGCACTATCTGTAGATCCAAAGCTAATTATCTGTGATGAGGCTGTTTCTGCTCTCGATGTATCGATTCAAGCACAGGTAATCAACCTGTTGAAACGATTACAACGCGAAATGAAACTTACGTATTTATTCATATCACATGATTTAGGTGTTGTACGTCATATCTCAGACCGTGTTATCGTAATGTATCTTGGACGCATTGTAGAAATTGCTGACAAAACATCGTTATTCGATAATCCACAGCATCCATATACAAGAGCTTTATTATCAGCAATTCCCGTACCAGATCCAAGTGCGAAAAAAGAGCGTGTGATTCTAAGAGGAGATGTTCCATCTCCAATTGATCCACCTACTGGTTGTCGCTTCCACACTCGTTGCCCGTTTGCAACAGACAAGTGTAAAGAAGATACACCAGAGTTACGTACAACTGACTTCATGTTAGAAACTCATGCTGCAGCATGTCACTACATGGAAGAAATCAAATCTGGTGAACACAAACCAAATTATTAATACTTTGAACGCTTCTAGCCTATGCTAGAGGCGTTTTTATTTTGGCATAACAAAAAACAGCCACACTACTATAGAGTGACTGTCTAGTTATTAGATTACTTTATTACTTCTTTATTGCCCATATAAGGACGTAATATCTCAGGAATAACAACTGTACCGTCTTCCTGCTGATAGTTCTCAAGGATAGCTGCAACCGTCCTACCAATTGCAAGACCAGAACCGTTTAATGTATGTACAAACTCTGGCTTTCCTTTTGCTTCACGACGGAACTTAATATTGGCCCTTCTTGCTTGGAAGTCCTCAAAGTTACTACAAGATGAGATTTCTCGGTATGAATCATAGCTTGGAATCCAAACCTCTATGTCGTACTTCTTAGCCGCTGTAAAGCCTAAATCAGCTGTACACATACTCATCACTCTATAAGGAAGCTTTAGTAGCTGTAGCACCTTCTCAGCATGTCCTGTAAGCTTTTCTAGTTCATCATAAGAATCCTCAGGCATCACAAAGCGAACTAGTTCCACTTTGTTAAACTGGTGCTGACGAATTAATCCTCTTGTATCTCTACCAGCTGAACCTGCCTCAGAACGGAAACATGCACTGTATGCTGTATAAGCAATTGGAAGTTGTTCTACAGAAAGAATTTCATCACGGTGAAAATTCGTTACTGGAACTTCTGCAGTTGGGATTAAGAAGTAGTCCTCTTCTTGAATCTTAAATGCATCCTCTTCAAATTTAGGAAGCTGACCTGTTCCTGTCATGCTCTGACGGTTGACCATATATGGAGGTAGAATTCCTTCATATCCATGCTCATCCTCATGTAAATCCATCATAAAGTTAATTAACGCACGTTCTAACCTAGCTCCTGCTCCCTTGTAAAAAACAAATCGACTACCCGTTACTTTTGATGCGCGTTCAAAGTCAAGAATTCCTAACTCCGTTGCCACATCCCAATGAGCCTTTGCTTCAAAAGAGAAAGGTGTTACTTCTCCCCATTTACGTACTTCAATATTATCATCTTCTGTTTCTCCAACAGGAACGGATTCATGAGGTACATTTGGAATCGTTAATAATAGTTGATCTAAGTCTGCCTCAATTGTTCGAAGCTCTTCATCTAAGCCTTTAATCTTCTCTGAAACTTCTTTTGTTTCTTTAATTAGATGGTCTGCATCCTTTTTCTCTCTCTTTAATTGTGCTACCTCTTGAGATACACTATTCCGTCTACTCTTAAGCTCTTCCACTTCAACAATTAATTGTCGACGTTTCTCATCAAGCTCTTGGAAACGGTCGATTCCTGTTAACTCTTCTCCACGCTTATTTAGCTTTTGTTTGACCTCTTCAAAGTTATTGCGAAGTCTTTTAATATCTAACATTTGATATTCCTCCTATCTATGTAATTATTAATTACGATTTATGAATTAGTTAGTCGTTAGTTTGTTAGCTATTAGGTATTAACAATTGACCATTAACCATTAACCTTTCGCCATCCACAATTCATAACTCATAACTCATAACTCAGCAATCATAATCTAACACTTGGTTCGTTTTTCATTAAAAAAAGCCCTCATCCCTATAGAAAGGGACGAGAGCACCCGCGTTGCCACCCTTTATTGTTACTAAAAAGTTGTTTCATTAGTAACCGCCTCATCTCATAACGGCGAGAACCGGAAATACCTACTAATAAGAGAGTACTCATTACGTTCGGTCTTTCACTCTAGGATGGATTCACAATATTCTTTGATCGATTTTCACCTACCATCGATTCTCTGGGCAAAGAAATACTTGCTACTAGTTCCCTTCAACGCATTTTTTATAGTATTTTAATTTTTGCCATCAATCATTCTTTATATACTTACACCGTTCTTCTTTGATTCCTTAACCATACTAACAAAGAATTGATGGAAACGGTGGTCATCTGTTAATTCTGGATGGAAGGAACATGCTAGAAATTGTCCTTGACGTGCTACGACAATCTCATCTTTAAATTTCGAAAGAATTTGTACGTCTTCCCCAACCTCAACAATAAGAGGGGCTCTAATGAAGACAGCACGAATGTCTTCGCCAACACCTTCAACAATTAAATCACACTCAAAGCTCTCACGTTGACGACCAAAGGCATTTCTTTGTACTGTCATATCGATTAACTCTAAATGTCCATTATCTTGTCCAACTAAGTGTTTTGCCATTAAAATCAAACCTGCACATGTACCAAAGACTGGCTTACCATCTGCAGCAAATTGCTTTAATGGTTCGAAAAAACCGTACTTATCAATTAAACGACGCATTGTCGTACTTTCTCCACCAGGTAAAACTAAGCCGTCAAGTTCATCTAGCTGCTCAACCTTTTTAACGACTACTATTTCTGTTTCAGGTGCTTGTAAACACTTGACATGTTCTTGTACAGCGCCCTGTAATGCTAGAACTCCTATCTTAACCATGACAAAGCCCCTTTTCGTTGTTTCTGCCTGTCACAATACAGTCAGTCTATTTCTTATTCTTACCAACCACGATCTTGCATACGTTCAGATGGTTGAAGAGAAGAAATTTCAATTCCTTTCATAGCTGAACCTAGATTTTTAGATAGTTCTGCGATTAGAGCATAATCTTCATAATGAGTAGTAGCTTCTACAATCGCACGAGCGAATTTCTCTGGGTTATCTGATTTAAAGATACCAGAACCTACGAATACACCGTCTGCACCTAACTGCATCATTAATGCAGCATCTGCAGGTGTAGCAATACCACCAGCTGCAAAGTTTACTACAGGTAACTTACCAGCTTCTTTAATTTGAAGTAATACTTCATAAGGAGCTCCTGTGTTTTTAGCTTCAGTCATTAACTCGTCTGTAGACATAGAAATAACTTTGCGAATTTGAGCTTGAACCATACGCATATGACGAACAGCTTCTACGATGTTTCCTGTTCCTGGCTCACCTTTAGTACGAAGCATTGAAGCTCCTTCACCAATACGACGAGATGCTTCACCTATATCTCTAGCTCCACAAACAAATGGTACTGTGAAGTCATTTTTGTTTAAGTGGTAAACTTCATCGGCAGGTGTAAGCACTTCACTCTCATCGATATAGTCTACACCTAAAGATTCTAAAATTCTTGCTTCAACAATATGACCAATACGTGCTTTTGCCATAACTGGGATTGAAACTGCATTCATAACATCTTCAACAATTGTAGGATCAGCCATACGAGCTACTCCACCTGCTGCACGAATATCAGCTGGTACACGCTCAAGAGCCATAACTGCAACTGCACCTGCTTCTTCAGCAATCTTTGCTTGTTCTGCGTTTACAACGTCCATGATGACGCCACCCTTTTGCATTTCTGCCATTCCACGTTTTACTCGATCAGTTCCTGTCTGTACCATATGTAATTCCTCCTAATGTTTTTACTTACTTGGTGTCTTATACTGTACTAATGCAGTCAGAAGAGGAGTTTGTCCTCTCTGAATGCAATATTATCGACAAGCATATACCCCTTGATAACAACAAATAATTTAATAAATTTTCAGTTTATATTTTACCACTAATCTACATTTAATCAAAGATTAACATTGCCTATCTGATAGGTTTTGTCGAATATAATAAAATATGAGGGTAAATTGATGGTAAGTTTTAAAAATTTTCTACTTCCAATGAAAATTAGAACCAGCCTTTCACTGTTTCTGATGCACTTGACCAAATACCAGAGAAAAATCCACCAATGGCTCTCATCGTTCTAGTAAACCAATTTGCTTTATCAACTGCTTGCTCTGTCACGACACTTACTTCTTCTGAAGAGTCAGACACGATATATCCGTAAGATTGTTCTCCCTTATAGTCAAGTGTTACCTTACCGACAACCTCATTTGCATCCACGGGTGCTTGAAGTGAACCATCATCATTTAATATCGATGAATCTAAAACAAGCAATGGCTCATAACTCTCTTCTTCACCATTTCTAACTAATACAGATAGAGAATCCTCTGTCTTAATAGAAACCTCTTTTTCCTTACCTGCAGTTACTTCTAGCACTTCATAACCTTCGACTTGATATCCTGAAGGAATTATTTCTTGAATTGAGAAATTATTAAATCCATAATCTAAAAGCTTTCTTGTTTCGTTAAATCTCGCATCTCTTGAGTCAGTTCTCATAACAACTGAGATTAGTCTCATATCATTCCTTACTGCTGTTCCAGTAAATGCATTACCGGCTTGACTTGTATAACCTGTTTTTAAACCATCCATCCCTTGATAATCATGCTGGGCTACAATTCCAGGTAACATCCAGTTCCAGTTCAACATGTCGATAGCATCCTCTGTACCTTCTTTAAACACTTTAGTAGGGATACTAGCTGTCTCTAGTACTTCTGGATAGTCATTTACTAGATAAAATGCTAACTTTGCAGTTGCACGAGCTGTAAGCTTGTTCTCTGCTTCTGGGCCTGTACCACCTGGATGCTGGCCAAGTAAATCTTTATTATTTAACCCCGTTGTATTGACAAATTCATATTCACCTAGACCAAGCTCTTCGGCTTTATCATTCATCATTTTAACAAAGTTTGTTTCCGAACCAGCGATTAACTCAGCTATCGCAATTGTTGAAGCATTTGCTGAATAAATAGCAACGGACTCATACAGCTCTCTAACTGTATACGTCTCATCCTGTCTTAATGGTACATTTGAAAGAGATGTATATAGTGATAGTTGACGAACAAAATCACTAATTGGAACCGTTTGTTCCCATTCAATTCTTCCTGTATGAACAGCCTCCAAAATTAAATACTCACTCATCATTTTCGTCATACTTGCAATCGGAAGCATGGCATCGGCATATTTTTCAAATAAGATTTTACCTGTATTTGCATCAACTAATATAGCTGATTCAGCCTCTAAATCAAAGTTTGCACTAGCTTGAGATGGAGAAATCAAAAGCAAATTTGTAACCATTAATAAAGCTAGTAAAAGTACTGTAGCTTTTTTCTTGAAAAGCAACACTGTCTACACCTCCATATTATACATAAAAGTTATTTTATCATACCTAGTAATAAAAAAATAGATAGGTAGAGACCCATCTATTGAAAACTAAATCACAAATATTTGGCCATATAGAAGGAGGCACTCCGCAATAGAACATTATCTCGTTAAAAATACTAGGCTTACCTACTCATAAACAATAGAAGTTGGTCTAAAGATGTGATTCTACCTTTTAGACCAACTTCTAACGTAATAAATCTATTAAAGTGAGTAGTTTGGTGCTTCCTTCGTAATTTGAACATCATGAGGATGACTTTCACGTAATCCTGCACCAGTAATTCGAATAAATTGTGAATCATTTCGAAGTGAATCAATCGTTGTTGTACCACAATAACCCATTCCTGCTCTAATTCCACCTACTAACTGATGAATTGTATCTGTAAGTGGTCCTTTGTAAGGAATACGACCTTCTATACCTTCTGGAACAAGTTTTTGGTTATTTTCCTGGAAATAACGATCCTTACTACCTTTTTCCATTGCTCCAATTGAGCCCATACCACGATATACTTTAAACTGGCGTCCTTGATAAATTTCACGCTCACCAGGACTTTCTGTAACTCCAGCTAAAATACTACCTAGCATAACAGCATGTCCTCCTGCTGCTAGTGCTTTAACGATATCTCCAGAGTACTTAATACCACCATCAGCAATAATCGGTACACCATGCTTTCTTGCCTCTGTCGCACAGTCATAGACTGCTGTAATTTGTGGCACACCAATACCTGCAATAATGCGAGTCGTACAAATAGAACCAGGTCCAATACCTACCTTAACAATGTTGGCACCTGCTTCAATTAAATCTCTTGTCGCCTCAGCTGTAGCCACATTACCAGCAACGATATTTAAATCTGGGAACTGTTCGCGTACTTCACGCACTTTATTTAATACACCCTGTGAATGTCCATGTGCTGTATCAATAACAATAACATCTACTCCAGCCTCAACTAGTGCACTAACACGCTCCATTGTATCTACAGTTACCCCAACAGCTGCACCGACAATTAACCTTCCTTGCTTGTCCTTTGCAGAGTTAGGAAACTCAATTACTTTCTCAATATCTTTTATTGTAATTAGTCCTTTTAATATTCCATTGTCATCAACTAATGGAAGTTTCTCGATTTTATACTGTTGTAAAATCTTCTCTGCTTCTGCAAGTGTAGTTCCTACTGCTGCAGTCACAAGATTATCCTTTGTCATTACTTCATCAATTAAAATTGAGTAATCTTCAATAAAACGAAGATCACGATTTGTAAGAATACCCACAAGCTTCTGGTTATCATCAACAATTGGCACACCTGAAATACGGTATTTACCCATTAATTGCTCTGCATCAGAAACTCTATGTTGAGCTGATAAGTAAAATGGATTTGTAATAACTCCACTTTCAGAACGTTTTACGCGGTCAACTTCACTAGCTTGCTCTTGAATTGACATATTTTTATGGATTATTCCTAATCCACCTTCTCTAGCAATTGCTATTGCCATCTGCGCCTCAGTTACTGTATCCATTCCAGCACTGATAATAGGAATATTTAGCTGTAATGTTTCTGATAATTTTGTACCAACAGAAACATCTCGTGGAAGAACTTCCGACTTCGCAGGAACAAGTAAAACATCATCAAATGTTAAACCCTCTTTATTAAATTTATTTTCCCACACGTTACTCTCATCCTCTCCAAATGATTAGTTTACCTGAAAATATTATTAGTAGCTTAACAATTGGATAAACTACTGTCAAGAAAGCAAAATAAATAAGACTATTCATAATATAAAGAATAAGCACGTCGATTACTAGTGTGATTCTTAAATTAATATCTTATTTAGAAAATACGTTATTGAAAGGAATGTGCTTATGAATAGAGATACACATACTTGGAAGGAACTATCAAAGTATCAATCAACCTCATTTACACAATCCTATTTAAAAAAATGCTATGAACAACTTGATATTCCAGAAGCAGAAAAGCTAGGCTTTCAAAATTGCTATCCTTTCATCTATTATCTAGAGCATGGAGAAAAATATTTTAAACAATTAAAGACCGCACCATTAGAATTACACCCTATTTTATTATTCTATGGATTCGTCCAGTTGATAAAAGCATGTATTCTCACTAAAGACCCATCCTACCCTGAAAACAGTCAGGTATTAGCTCATGGTGTTTCAACTAGGAAACGGAAAAAGGCTCAGTATCTCTTTTTAGATGACGAGGTCAAACTACAAAAAAATGGTCTTCTCACACATTTTTCAGACAAAATGTTTCATGTGAAACATTTTTCTGGAGATAAATACAAAATGGAACAATTAATGCGTCAAATACCTGAACTTCATGAATTATTTTTTTATGTTAAAGGAAAAACGTATACATATCCTATAAAAAAAGAAACTGATCGTAAAATAACGTTCTCAACAAAAATATTAGATGATTTCAATCTAAGTTGTTCGTCATTCATGCATTTTTTTAAAGCTAGAACCGAACTATCGATTTCTGACATTGAAGAAACAGAAAAGAAAATTACTATTTATTTAAAAGGGAAACTTGAACCACTACATGCTACTCCCCTTCTTTTTAATAGTAATGGTAGTTATCATATATTAAATCGTAGAGATGATTATCTCTTACTCCCTGAAATTGTTGTCCATTATTTAATTCTTTATAATTTAAGCATGATTTGTCGCTATGAAACTGAATGGTGGGGAGAACTATTTCACCACTATCCTGAAGCTGACTTTCCATTTATTAAAGAGTTTCTATCAATAACAACAGAAAAAATACCGTACCTATTGTTTTTATATTTGGATAGTCTTATTAAGTAAAATGACAAGGAAGAACTTTTAGAGTAAAAGCTCTTCCTTGTGTTTGAATTATAAATACTTGTTTAGCATATAGACTTCGTATTAGCTTTTATAGATGTTACCCATTAATTTAACTTCTATCTTGTCATTAATTAATTTATCTCTAATTACTACTTTTTCAGCTTTGTGCCTATTCCATAAAAAAAGCACCCGCTTGGGTGCTTTTACAGTTTACCTAGCAACGTCCTACTCTCGCAGGGGGAAGCCCCCAACTACCATCGGCGCTGAAGAGCTTAACTTCCGTGTTCGGCATGGGAACGGGTGTGGCCTCTTCGCCATCATCACTAAGTCAACCACTCTGTGATACTCCCTCGCAAGACTTGCGACGAGTAACCGCAGGAGCAGATTTCCTCGCTGAAATTGCTTTCAGCTGAGAGTTGTTCTCTCAAAACTAGATAGTGTTATATATGCAGGTCGTCGAATTCATTTCAACCTTAGAAAATTGGATAAGCCCTCGACCGATTAGTATCTCTCAGCTCCACATGTCACCATGCTTCCACCCGAGACCTATCAACCTCATCATCTCTAAGGGGTCTTACTTACTTAACGTAATGGGAAATCTCATCTTGAGGGGGGCTTCATGCTTAGATGCTTTCAGCACTTATCCCGTCCACACGTAGCTACCCAGCTATGCTCCTGGCGGAACAACTGGTACACCAGCGGTGTGTCCATCCCGGTCCTCTCGTACTAAGGACAGCTCCTCTCAAATTTCCTACGCCCGCGACGGATAGGGACCGAACTGTCTCACGACGTTCTGAACCCAGCTCGCGTACCGCTTTAATGGGCGAACAGCCCAACCCTTGGGACCTACTTCAGCCCCAGGATG
>NZ_NISU01000003.1:21592-94973 GCF_002335805.1 Bacillus sp. FJAT-45350
GTTTCACGTGTCCCGCCGTACTCAGGATCCACTCTGGAGGAAACGAAGTTTCGACTACAGGGCTGTTACCTTGTTTCGCGGACCTTTCCAGGTCGCTTCATCTACTTCGTTTCTTTCTTACTCCGTATAGAGTGTCCTACAACCCCAAGAGGCAAGCCTCTTGGTTTGGGCTATATTCCGTTTCGCTCGCCGCTACTCAGGAAATCGCATTTGCTTTCTCTTCCTCTGGGTACTTAGATGTTTCAGTTCCCCAGGTCTACCTCCACATACCCTATGTATTCAGGTATGGGTACCATCCCATTACGGATGGTGGGTTCCCCCATTCGGAAATCTCCGGATCAAAGCTTACTTACAGCTCCCCGAAGCATATCGGTGTTCGTCCCGTCCTTCATCGGCTCCTAGTGCCAAGGCATCCACCGTGCGCCCTTTCTAGCTTAACCATGACAAAACATAATTACTAATTATCAATTATGAATTGCTAATTAAAACCTTAAAAGGTTCGTCGAATTGAATTCTTGACTTTCTCGAATAAACTCAATCAATAAAATCAATCAAATTATATTCGTTGCATATATAAATCACTATCTAGTTTTCAAAGAACATGGCCTCTACATTGAGTAACCTTCCTTGCAGCCATGCGACGAGGAAGCTAACTTCGTAGCATTCGCATGTAGACGCAGGAGCAAGTATTTGTTGAGAGATTTATTCTCTCAAAACTGAACGACAAAAGTCCGAAGCGTCGAACAACACATAATGTGAAGTCCGTCGACTAGAGTTAAATACTCCATAGAAAGGAGGTGATCCAGCCGCACCTTCCGATACGGCTACCTTGTTACGACTTCACCCCAATCATCTGTCCCACCTTAGGCGGCTGGCTCCAAAAGGTTACCCCACCGACTTCGGGTGTTACAAACTCTCGTGGTGTGACGGGCGGTGTGTACAAGGCCCGGGAACGTATTCACCGCGGCATGCTGATCCGCGATTACTAGCGATTCCGGCTTCATGTAGGCGAGTTGCAGCCTACAATCCGAACTGAGAATGGCTTTATGGGATTGGCTCAACCTCGCGGTTTCGCTGCCCTTTGTACCATCCATTGTAGCACGTGTGTAGCCCAGGTCATAAGGGGCATGATGATTTGACGTCATCCCCACCTTCCTCCGGTTTGTCACCGGCAGTCACCTTAGAGTGCCCAACTGAATGCTGGCAACTAAGATCAAGGGTTGCGCTCGTTGCGGGACTTAACCCAACATCTCACGACACGAGCTGACGACAACCATGCACCACCTGTCACTTTGTCCCCCGAAGGGGAAAGCCCTATCTCTAGGGTGGTCAAAGGATGTCAAGACCTGGTAAGGTTCTTCGCGTTGCTTCGAATTAAACCACATGCTCCACCGCTTGTGCGGGCCCCCGTCAATTCCTTTGAGTTTCAGCCTTGCGGCCGTACTCCCCAGGCGGAGTGCTTAATGTGTTAACTTCGGCACTAAGGGCATCGAAACCCCTAACACCTAGCACTCATCGTTTACGGCGTGGACTACCAGGGTATCTAATCCTGTTTGCTCCCCACGCTTTCGCGCCTCAGCGTCAGTTACAGACCAGAGAGTCGCCTTCGCCACTGGTGTTCCTCCACATATCTACGCATTTCACCGCTACACGTGGAATTCCACTCTCCTCTTCTGTACTCAAGTCTCCCAGTTTCCAATGACCCTCCACGGTTGAGCCGTGGGCTTTCACATCAGACTTAAAAGACCGCCTGCGCGCGCTTTACGCCCAATAATTCCGGACAACGCTTGCCACCTACGTATTACCGCGGCTGCTGGCACGTAGTTAGCCGTGGCTTTCTGGTTAGGTACCGTCAAGGTGCCGCCCTATTTGAACGGCACTTGTTCTTCCCTAACAACAGAGCTTTACGACCCGAAGGCCTTCATCGCTCACGCGGCGTTGCTCCGTCAGACTTTCGTCCATTGCGGAAGATTCCCTACTGCTGCCTCCCGTAGGAGTCTGGGCCGTGTCTCAGTCCCAGTGTGGCCGATCACCCTCTCAGGTCGGCTACGCATCGTCGCCTTGGTAAGCCACTACCTTACCAACTAGCTAATGCGCCGCAGGCCCATCTTGTAGTGTTAGCCGAGGCCAACTTTAAGATAACACGCATGCGCGAATTATCTAACATCCGGTATTAGCTCCGGTTTCCCGAAGTTATCCCAGTCTACAAGGCAGGTTGCCTACGTGTTACTCACCCGTCCGCCGCTAACGTCCGGGAGCAAGCTCCCTTCAGTCCGCTCGACTTGCATGTATTAGGCACGCCGCCAGCGTTCGTCCTGAGCCAGGATCAAACTCTCCGTAGAAAGTGTGAGTTATAACGCGTTAGCGTTGTAACACTAGCTCACTGTCACAAACGTGACGTTTCGATTTTAAAAAATCGAGAAAATTAACGAGATGTGTTTACATCTCTTTTACGCTTGGCTTTTGTCTTGTTCAGTTTTCAAAGAACAACTTGTCACTCGTGTTTCAGCGGCTTGTAATAATATATCACTAGAAGAAAAACATGTCAACACTTTTAATCAAAAAAGTTTAAGACCAGATAATACTTAAATTTCAACTTTAGTCACTATAGCAAAATATTATATAAAATACAACTTTACTCTACAATGACTTCCTCAATATGAATTTGTTTTTCATTTGCTAATGGTAAAATCACTTCCGTATTTAACAATTTCACCATTGGTCTTGTTGGCTCTTGTTGATTTACAAAGATGATTTCCCCTTCTTCTCCATTCGTTAAACGTACTTTTGTTCCAATAGAAAAATTAAGTAAACCATTCAACAACGTATGAACAACACTATGCTGGAACTTACCGAAATGGTCCTTTGAAATTGACTCAAGTACACGATATGGTGATTGCTTAGTACGGTATTTTCGTTCAGAGGACATAGCATGATAAACATCTGCTACCGCTACAATTTGACTAAAGGCATGAATTTTCTTTCCGTTTGTCCCTAGTGGATAGCCACTTCCATCTTCTCTTTCATGATGCTGTAATACAGCTCTTAAAACATTTTCAGTTACCCCTGTTACCCCTTTTAACATTTTGTAGCTGTAAATTGGATGCTTTTTCACTTCTTCATATTCGTATGATGTTAATGTACCTTTTTTATTTAAAATCCCTACAGGTACCTTCGCCATTCCACTATCAGCCATCGCTCCTGCAATTCCTATCTGGATCCACTCACCTCTAGTAAAATTAAGCTTTCTTCCAATAAAAGAGGCCAACACTGCCACGGATACAGCATGATGATAGAGATACTCATCTTTTGAACAATAATGGTGCAAAGCTAAAATATCACTAGGTTTCTCTATGACTTTGTCAAACAAAGGTAAAAGTATACTCCTCATCTCAAGAAAGTTTACTTTTTTACCTGCTTGCCAATCTAAAAATTCACTTTTGTAAATTTGGACAGCCTTTAAATACAAGTCAATAAACGACTCTTCTTGAATAGATTCCTCTTTCTCCTCATCTTCCACAAATTCAGGAGGATGAAACGCTTCACCAGTCACTAACTTCTCTTCTACAACTACATCCTGAACTAAAAAAGCATCTAGAACTTTTATAAGCTCGTCGTTTAGTACTGTTTTCTTTTTCATAATCGGTTGACCAGTTAATAGTTTAATATCTTGTTTTAAGATACATCCTTCTATCAATTGCTTACGATTCACTCTCATCCTAGTTACCCCTCTTTTGTGTTGATAATACTATTATACGTGACTGATACATCTTTAAAAAGTATTCTGCCAAATTTTGTTTGAGTAGTTAATAACAGAAAGACTTGGCTAAATGCCAAGTCTTTCAATTTATTCTTCTGAATCATTATCAGATTTATTATCTAATTCACTATCTTCTAGTTCTTCATTTTCATTTTCACTTATATCATCTTCAATGTCTAATTCTTCATCTTCAATATCGACTCTAGCAACAGTTGATACCTCTTCACCATCATTCACTCTAATTAGAGTTACCCCTTGCGTTGAGCGTCCCATTGTTGATATTTCTGTTACATGTAGGCGAATGATGACACCACTTGCTGTAATAATCATTAAATCGTGATCATTAGATACAATCTTTAATGATACAAGTGGACCATTTTTATCTGTGATGTTACATGTTTTTATCCCTTTACCACCACGTTGTTGAATTCGATATTCCTCTATTGGCGTACGCTTTCCATAACCTTTTTCAGTTACAATAAAGACATCATGACCCTCTTCTATAATGTCCATTCCAACAACACAGTTTGTATCAGACAGGGTAATTCCTTTCACTCCTGTTGCTGTTCTACCCATAAGACGAACGTCTGTTTCGTGGAATCTAATTGCTACCCCATGCTTAGTTCCGACGATTATTTCTTGGTTACCATCTGTTAGACGTACTCCATGAAGTTCATCATCATCTCTTAAGTTAATAGCAAATAATCCACCCTTACGGATATTAGCAAATGCCGATAGAGCAGAACGCTTACAAATACCTTGCTTCGTCATAAAGAATAGGTAATGGTCATCATGGAATTCCTCAATTGGAATAACAGTACTTACAAATTCACCAGGTTCAATTTGAAGAAGATTAATAATTGGAATCCCTTTTGCAGTACGACCTAGTTCAGGAATTTCATAGCCTTTTAAGCGATATACCTTACCTTTATTTGTGAAGAACAGGATTGTATGATGAGAATTTGTTGTAAATAAGTGTTGAACAAAATCATTATCATTTGTCCCCATCCCTTGAATCCCTTTACCTCCACGTTTTTGACTACGGTATGTTGATACAGGCATTCTCTTAATATAGCCATTGTGAGTAAGAGTAATGACGATATTTGTACGTGGAATTAAATCCTCATCCTCAAGATGATCTTCTCCCATCGTAATCATCGTACGACGTTCATCATCGAACTTCTCTTTAATTTCTATAAGCTCTGTTCTAATGATTTCAAGAACTCTTTCTTCACTTGCTAAAATTGCTTTTAATTCAGATATCTTAGCTATAAGCTCTGCATACTCAGCTTCAATTTTATCTCTTTCTAAGCCTGTTAATCTCTGAAGACGCATGTCTAAAATAGCTTGAGCCTGCTCATAACTTAAAGAGAAACGCTCCATTAAGCCATTCCTAGCAATATCAGTTGTTGCTGAACCACGAATTAATGAGATAACTTCATCCAAATGGTCAAGGGCAATACGTAACCCTTCTAAGATGTGAGCTCTTGCCTCTGCTTTTCTTAATTCAAAAGCTGTTCTACGTTTGATAACTACCTTTTGATGCTCTAGATAATGATATAGACACTCTTTTAAGTCAAGAACTTTTGGTTGCCCATCTACTAAAGCGAGCATATTAATACCAAAGCCTGTTTGTAGTGCTGTTTGTTTATATAAGTTATTAAGAAGTACGTTTGAATTCGCATCCTTTCGTACTTCAATGACAATTCTCATTCCATTACGGTCTGATTCATCTCGTAAATCTGTAATTCCATCAATTTTCTTTTCACGAACAAGTTCTGCTATTTTTTCAATAAGTTTTGCTTTATTTACTTGATATGGAATTTCAGTAACGATAATCTTTTGTTTTCCATTTGCCATTTCTTCAATATGCGTTTTGGCTCTTAGTGTAATTGAGCCACGCCCTGTTAGATATGCCTTTCGAATGCCTGAACGCCCTAAAATTTCAGCACCCGTTGGAAAATCTGGACCCGGAATAAACTCCATTAATTCAGGTACACTAATATCAGGGTTTTCACTTAACGCTAATACTCCATCAATTACTTCTCCTAATTGATGGGGTGGAATATTAGTTGCCATCCCAACAGCAATCCCTGATGCACCATTTACTAATAGATTTGGAAAGCGAGCTGGCATTACGATCGGCTCACGCTCTGAACCATCATAGTTATCTTGATAATCAATTGTATCTTTGTTTATATCCCGAACAATTTCCATTGAAATTTTCGACATTTTTGCTTCCGTATAACGCATCGCTGCTGCTGCGTCACCATCGACTGAACCGAAATTTCCATGTCCATCTACGAGCATATAACGATAGCTGAAATCTTGAGCCATACGAACCATCGTTTCATAAACTGCGGAATCACCATGTGGATGGTACTTCCCAATTACTTCCCCAACGATACGTGCTGACTTTTTATATACTTTATCTGCCGTCATCCCTAGTTCATTCATTGCAAATAAAATACGACGATGAACAGGCTTTAAACCATCACGAGCATCTGGTAAAGCACGACTAACAATTACACTCATCGCATAATCCATAAACGATGATTTCATTTCCTGACTAATATTTATTTCTTTGACTCTAGATTGATCCTGATCTGCCATCTAGAAAACCTCCATATTCCCTAACGGTTCTAACTATTTATGCTCTTAAAGAGTTTAAACAAACTCTTAAATATCTAAATTCTTTACGTAGTGTGCATTTTCTTGAATAAAGTCTCTACGAGGTTCAACACGGTCTCCCATCAGAATATCAAAGATTTCATCCGCTTTCATAGCATCTTCTAGGGTGACTTGTAATAACGTTCTTGTATCTGGATCCATTGTTGTTTCCCAAAGCTGAGTAGGGTTCATTTCTCCTAAACCTTTATAACGCTGAACGCCAACCTTTGATTTATCAGAAAGATCAGCCATTATAGTATCTAATTCTTTATCGTTATAGGCATATTGAATATCTCTTCCTTGTTGAACCTTATAAAGAGGGGGCTGAGCAATATAGATATAGCCCTTTTCAATTAAAGGTCGCATATAACGGTAGAAGAACGTAAGTATTAGCGTACGAATATGGGCTCCATCTACATCGGCATCCGTCATAATAATAATTTTATGATATCTTGCTTTTTCTATATTAAAGTCATCACCAATCCCTGTACCTAGAGCTGTAATAATCGCCCTAATTTCGTTATTGGCAAGGATTTTATCTAATCTAGCTTTTTCTACATTAATAATTTTTCCTCGTAATGGAAGAATCGCTTGGAAATGACGATCCCGTCCTTGCTTCGCCGAACCTCCGGCAGAGTCACCCTCTACGATATAAATTTCACTTATAGAAGCATCTTTAGATGAACAATCTGCTAATTTACCTGGTAACGAGCTAACTTCTAATGCACTTTTTCTACGTGTTAACTCACGGGCTTTCTTTGCTGCTTCTCTTGCTCTTGAAGCCATTAATCCTTTTTCAACAATTTTCTTAGCGACTGTTGGATTTTCGATTAAGAATCGTGAAAAGCACTCGGAAAATAGTGAATCTGTAATCGTTCTTGCTTCACTGTTTCCTAATTTTGTTTTTGTTTGTCCTTCAAATTGCGGTTCAGGAATTTTTACAGAGATTATAGCTGTTAATCCTTCCCTAACATCTTCACCTGTTAGATTCGGGTCACTTTCTTTGAATAGATTGTTTTTTCGTGCGTAATCATTAATCACACGAGTTAAGCCAGTTTTAAAACCAGACTCATGTGTACCACCTTCATGGGTGTTAATGTTATTAGCAAAAGAATAAATATTGCTTGTATAACCGTCATTGTATTGAACAGCCACTTCTACAGTAAGACCATCTTTTTCTCCTTCAATGTGGATCGGAGTTTCATGTAACGCTTCTTTTGAACGGTTTAAATGCTCTACGAATGACGCAATACCACCTTCATAAAAATACGTTGCTGATTTTCCATCAGGGCGTTTATCACCAATTTTAATCGTTAACCCACGGTTTAAGAATGCTAATTCACGTAATCTTGTCGAAAGGATATCGAATTCATAGACAGTTGTTTCCGTAAAAATCTCTTCGTCTGGTTTAAAATGAATAACAGTACCACGTTTTTCAGAATCTCCCACAACTGTTAAATCGTTTTTCGGTATACCTCGGTTATATTCTTGGTGATAGACCTTACCATCACGGTGAACATTTACTTCTAACATCGTCGAAAGGGCGTTTACTACTGAAGCACCTACACCATGAAGTCCACCGGAAACTTTGTATCCACCACCACCAAATTTCCCACCTGCATGGAGGACAGTCATGATAACCTCAACAGCAGGGCGACCCATTTTTTCATGAATACCAACAGGGATACCACGACCATTATCTTCAACTGTAATACTATTATCCTCTTCAATTGAGATAGAAATTGTATCACAGTAACCTGCCATTGCTTCATCAATACTATTATCAACAATTTCCCATACTAAGTGGTGTAAGCCCCGACTACTCGTTGAACCTATATACATACCTGGGCGTTTACGTACAGCTTCTAATCCTTCAAGGACTTGAATTTGACTTTCATCGTAAGAATGTTGTTGGCTAGTCAATTTCTTCACCTTCACTTCTATTTTCAGTGCTTGTCGCACAATATTTTTATAGTTTTTAAAAAATAATAGCTCTGATACAGTGTAACTTTTCTACTGAGGAACTATCTAAATTTAGACTTAAAAGGGATCCAACCTCTTATTACTCCATATCAAAATAAAACTTTAATAAACATCTGTTTCTCCGTAGCCTTCTAACTCTGAAACCATGGAAGCCCTTCGTTTTAACGTAACAGAGGAAATTGGAGAGTAATAAATCTTATCCTTTGTTACGACCATTGACTTTGTCATTTCCTCGGATATCATCACGACAAGTTCCTTCTTTTCATGAATTGTTAGAAATTCATTTGTGATACTGGATGAATCTTTCATGTTACTGTTTAAAATCGCAATGACATCTTTCGACCTAATAACGGTATCTCCGCCTAAATGAATAAACAAATGGCCACCTCATTTCAGTTTCGTAATCGTCCCTTGTTCCACTTTATAGGTAGATGCCTCGTTAAGTGTTTTATGGTCAATTCCTTCGACACTCGTCGTAGTTACAAACGTTTGTACCTTGCCTTGAATTGTATTAAGGAGGTGTGATTGTCTGAAATCATCAAGTTCAGAGAGAACATCATCAAGCAGAAGAATAGGGTACTCACCTATTTTTGACTTTATTAACTCTAGTTCTGCCATTTTGACTGATAAGGCGGTTGTCCGTTGTTGACCTTGTGAGCCAAACGTTTGTACATCCTTATCGTTGATAAAAAAGAGGAGATCGTCTCTATGAGGGCCTAGTAATGTTGTACCTCTTTGGATTTCTTTTTCCGTCAGCTTACTAAATGCCTCGTTATATGCTTCTTCTAGTTTCGACAAATCCATCGTCTCTGATACGTCCAAAGAAGGTTTATATTGAATATTTAGTATTTCTTTTCCTCTGCTAATTTCTTCGTGTATCGGTTTGGCCCATTCCTCTAAGGTTTGAACAAACTGGAAACGCTTTTGGACAACCTTCACAGCAGCATCTATTAGCTGTGAAGTAAGGATTTCTAGCATCATCCTATTTTTCCCTTGACGCTGTAACTCTTTTAGTAGATGGTTTCTTTGCAACAGGATTTTCTGGTAGATAGCAAGGTTGTACAAATACATTGGGTTTATCTGGCCAATTTCCATATCAATAAACCTTCTTCTGATTTGTGGACTCCCTTTCACTAAATTTAAATCCTCTGGGGCAAACATCACTACATTCATCGCGCCAATATACTCACTAAGCTTCCTTTGCTCTAATCCATTTAATTTTACCTTTTTCCCTTTTGTAGCCACAATTAATTCAAGGGATATAGGTCCATTTCTTCTTTCTACTTTTCCTTGTATTCTTGCAAAATCCTTTTCCCAACCAATCAATTCTTTATCCTTCGATGTACGGTGGGATTTTGACATAGCTAGCAAATAAATAGATTCAACTATGTTTGTTTTTCCTTGAGCATTTTCACCCATAATTACATTAACGCAATTATCAAAGGTAATCGCTGCCTCTTCATAATTACGGAAGCTTTTTATATATAGCTCTTTAATATACAAAGGGAATCCCCCTTATTACTTAGAAGAAATAGCAACTTTACCAACGTTCTCTATCTCTAATTCATCTCCAACGTACAGCTTCTTACCTCTTCGTTGTTCTTGTTCACCGTTTAAAAATACTGTGTGTTCTGACAAAAACCACTTTGCCATTCCACCAGTATCGATAGCCCCAATCTCCTTCAGAAGTTGTCCGAGAGTAATATACTCTGTTGTAATTTCTACTGATCGCATCAATGATCCTCTCACTTTCTTATAAGTGTTAATAAAAGAAACACGGTAATACCGTTCACTTCTTAGTCAGTAATAATCACCATACTACTTGCTAGAAACTGTTTTCCTCATACACAACACAATATTCAATGAAAACAGCACAATATAACGTTCTCTTTAGAACGCAATTATGTTGTGCTACTTTAAACCGTTCTCCTCACCTGAACATTCTTACGAAATGATTCGTACAAAAACGTTCAATGTTTTAATCTTTATTCTCTATTGTACTAGACTCTTGCCAGATAGCCAATACTAACGACAAGAAAAGCTACCAGAGACATTAATCTGGCAGCTTTCTCACAGTACCCTAAACTACATTCCTTCCAATTCCTAGTACGTTCGAACTGGTGAGAAAAGATGTAACGTGTAATCATGCTCTGTAGGATGAAGGACAAATGGGCTCATCGCACCTGTAAATGTAATATGAACTTCTTCGCAATCAACAACCTTCAATGCATCAATGATATTTTTTCCATTAAAAGAAATACGAAGTTCCTCACCATTAGCTTTTTCACTTTGAATTTTTTCAGTTACTTTTCCTACTTCTGGTGTAATCGAAGTAATCTCAATCAATCCATCTTCCAATGTTTTTAAATTAATAACATTGTTTTTTCCTTCTTTCGAAAGTAACAAGGCTCTTTCCAATGTTTGTAGAAATGGTTTTGTCTTAATAACGAAATCTGTCTTTGAATTACTCGGGATCATATTTTTCGTAACCGGGTATTTTCCATCAAGCAGTCTAGAAAAGAATAATAAATTCTTTAGTTTAAAAAGAACCTGACTTTCTGTTACGACTACATCTATTAACTCATTTGAGTCTTCTACCACTTTACTTAACTCATTTAAACTTTTTCCAGGGATTACTACGTTACTAAATGTTAATTCCGGATCATTTGTTTCAACAACTGCTTTTCGCATTGCCAGACGATGACTATCTGTTGCAGTACAGATTAACTCGCTATTCTCAATCTCTAAGTTTACACCTGTCAACACCGGACGTGTTTCCTGAGTGGACACCGCAAATACTGTTTGACGGATCATATTTTTTAAAAGGTCTTGAGGAACTCTTATGATATTTTGTTCTTCAATTTGTGGAAGTCGAGGATATTCCTCTGGATCCAAACCATTTAGATTAAAAACTGCTGAACCTGAGCGTAATGTCGTTGCAAATTGGTCTTGTACAACAACTTCTATTTGGTCTCCAGGTAATTTCTTTACTATTTCAGTAAAGAATTTCGCTTGTAAAACAATACTTCCGGGTTCCATTATTTTCACTAATTCTTTATCTTCTTCTTCAGCTGGAATAAAGCTTTCAATTGAAATATTTGAATCACTTCCTGTTAACGTGACACCATCTTTATCAGCAACTATTTTTATACCAGTTAAAATAGGAATTGTAGTTCTAGATGAAACGGCTTTAGACACGTGCTGAACACTATGGACAAACTGGTCTCTATTAATAACAAAATGCATATAAATCACCTTTATAATTATATTTTTATTTTTATAGTAATAGTAGTAGGGCCTGTGGATTTGTGGATAAGGGAAGTAATCCCTAATAAATTAAGCCTATACACATGTGGATAATGTGTGCATAGACTTAAGGAAGATATACACAGGTATTAGTTGGTTAACTACGTAATTGTTCTATTATTTCTTTGACTTTTTGTTGTAGTTCGTGGTCCGTTCCAAGCATTTTTGAGATTTTTTCGTGAGCATGGATGACGGTTGTATGATCGCGGCCACCAAACTCACTACCTATTTTAGGCAAGGAAGAATCAGTTAATTCTCTTGATAGATACATTGCAATCTGTCTAGGAAATGCTACAGCTTTTGTGCGCTTTTTTGCTTTAAATTCGTCTAGCTTAACACTGTAGTGCTCACTTACTGCTTTTTGAATGTCAACTATCGTTAAAATTTTCGGTTTGGAGTTTGGAATGATATCTTTTAAAGCTTCAGCAGCTAAATCTGCATTCATATCTTGATTTATGAGAGAAGAGAAGGCGACTACTCGTATAAGAGCTCCTTCTAATTCTCGTATATTTGTATCTATTTGATTGGCAATATACAGCATGACTTCATTTGGTATATCTAAGTTTTCAGCCTTTGCTTTTTTACGCAAAATGGCAATTCTTGTTTCTAAGTCTGGTGGCGTAATATCAGTAATTAAACCCCATTCAAATCGAGAACGAAGCCTGTCCTCTAGTGTTGGAATCTCCTTAGGAGGCCGATCACTCGAAATAACAATTTGTTTTGATTCCTCGTGAAGAGCATTAAATGTGTGAAAAAACTCCTCTTGTGTTTGTTCTTTTCCAGCTAAAAATTGAATATCATCAATAAGAAGTACATCTACGTTGCGATATTTATTTCGAAAATTAACTGCTTTATTATCACGAATAGCATTAATGAATTCATTTGTAAATTTTTCTGATGAAAGATAAACCACTTTTGCGTTTGGATTATGGTCAATTACATAGTGACCAATCGCGTGCATTAAATGGGTTTTTCCTAAACCAACTCCCCCATAGATAAATAGAGGATTGTAAGCTTTAGCCGGTGCTTCTGCAACGGCTAAAGAAGCAGCATGAGCAAAGCGGTTACCAGAACCAATAACAAAAGTGTCAAACGTATACTTTGGATTTAACATACTTTTTGGTATATCACCGTTTAGTTGCACTGTTTCTTTTGGAACTTTTTTAATCTCCTGTTCGATCATAAATTCGTCTTCTAACTGATTTTGAGGAATGACAAATTTTACGTCTAATCTTGTACCTGTTATATCTAGTAATGTTTCTGAAATTAATTCAGAATAACGATTTTCAAGCCAGTCTCTAGCAAATTCATTTGGAGCAGTAATTGTGATTGTGTCATCTTTAATATCAGTAGCCTTAGTAGCCTTTAACCATGTTTCAAAGCTTGGCTTACTGACTTTAGCCTCCATTGTTGCTAAAGAACGATCCCATAAGTCTTGAAGGTTCTCCAAAAAACTGTTCCCCCCTTTACCCAATACAAAAAAATTATATGTAATGGTTACTAAAATAGTTTTAAAAAAATAATGAACGCAGTTTTGACCATAAAAATAGATTCGACGATTTCAGATAAAAATCGTTAAAACCTCTCTACTTTGTATTGAAACTGGTTCATCGGGCACTTTTCCATCTGCAAATACAGCACTGTATAACCTTTGCTCACCCTGATGGATAGAAGTGCATAAATATTAAATTCACAAATAATGTGGAAGATTATATAATATAGTAGAAAAACGTCAAAATAAGAATTACGAACAGATTGTGGACAAACTCATAAACAGAAAATAAAAGATGTCCACAGAGTTACCCACAGCATGTGGATAAAAAGTAATGATTAAATAATTATCCACGAGTGAAAACAAATATATAATAGCAAAAAAAAAGCGCTACTGCAATGGTTTTTGGGTTTTATCCACAATACACTATACGTTGTGCGTTATTATTATCCACAATACTATATAATGTGTGTAAGCTGTCGATAATCGTGAGGATAAGTGTTTTTTTGTCGAATGAAGGATATCCACAGGTGATAATGGGGGGATAATGGTAAGGAAGGTTTACAAAAAGTATATGTCAACGAGCGACAAAATATGCTGGCGCTTTTTTTTAAATGTTCATTTCAAATTAAGATTTAGTAGAAGGTAACTTTAGAAAGAGCGACTGATAAATTATAAAATATGTTATAAATAAGCTTAATTATTTCTATAATGAAGAAATATCAAAAACGAGAAGTAGTATACAATTTTAAGGTTCCTAAAGGAAAGGCACTGTAAAAGTCCAATCTAGACGATTCGAGAAGCCGGCTTCTCGCATTACATTAAGTCTACTAAAAAAGTGAAAGTCACACTTTTTCAGCGGCCTTCCTAAAGGTTAGCTTCTACCAGAGAAGGAAAGGAGTCGTTCGAGAGTTTTTCTAGATTTTTATATTAGAACTTGACAATTGGGTATGATATTCCTTATAATTTACAAGAATGTCTATGTTGAGGATGTCCTCAGGGAGGTGTTATAGATGGGTAAACCAACTTTTCAACCAAATAATCGTAAGCGTAAAAAGAAACACGGTTTCCGTGCGCGTATGAGCACAAAGAACGGTCGCAATGTATTAGCGCGTCGTCGCCGTAAGGGAAGAAAGGTATTATCTGCATAGGCCACTGTACGTCAGTGGTCTTTTTCTGACATTTTTTTTATTTTTTTACGTAGAGACGTTTGGAGTGTAACCGGATGAAGAAAGAATTTCGTATTAAAAAAAACGAAGAGTTTTCAGTTGTATTTAAGAAGGGGAAATCCGTTGCCAATCGGCAATTTGTCTTGTACGTATTACATAAGGAAGAACAATCAAACTTTCGTTTAGGATTGTCAGTAAGTAAAAAAGTAGGAAATGCTGTAACGAGAAACAGAATCAAGAGATTAATAAGAGAAGTTTTCCATCAATATGAGGAAAATCTCAATCAAAAGAAGGATTTTGTTGTTATTGCAAGAAATCCTACTGCAGAAATGGATTTTCATGAAGTAAAGAAAAGTTTGCTACATGTAATGAAATTAGCGCGAGTAATAAATAAAAGTGCTGAATAGTAGTACAAGGAGGAAGTATTTGTGATAAGGAAGTTAGGCTTAGCAGCAATGATGGTTACCCTGCTTATCCTTTTAACCGGCTGTTTTGAGCTAGATGAACCAATCACGAGTGAGAGTGAAGGGTTTTGGAATACATATTTCGTTTATCCTTTATCGTGGTTAGTTATCTATTTTGCCGATATGTTTAATGATAACTACGGTATTGCTATCATTATTGTAACTATTTTGCTGCGTACGTTAATTTTGCCATTAATGATTAAACAAACTAAGAGTGCTAAAGCAATGCAGGCAATTCAACCAGAAATGCAAAAGCTTCGTGAAAAATACAGTGCAAAAGACCAGAAGACACAACAAAAGCTACAACAGGAAACAATGAAAATGTTCCAAGAGCGTGGAGTTAATCCACTAGCTGGTTGCTTGCCTTTATTTATTCAAATGCCAATTTTATTAGCATTTTATCAAGCGATTATGCGTACAGAAGAAATTGGCGGTCATACATTCCTGTGGTTTGCATTAGATGCACCGGATCCAATACTATTACCGGTAATTGCTGGTGTTACAACGTTCATTCAGCAGAAAATGATGATGGTTACTGATAACCCACAAATGAAAATCCTCTTATATATGATGCCTATCATGATTTTTGTATTTGCGATGTTCTTCCCGGCAGCACTTACATTGTACTGGGTAGTAGGTAATATCTTTATGATTGTACAAACTTACTTTATTACTGGTCCTAATGTCGGTGGAAAAAAGGAAGCAGCTGAAGCAGGGGGCAAGAAAAAGTGAAGAAAATAACTGCATCAGGTAAATCGATAGAGGAAGCTGTTCAAAAGGCATTGGTCGAGCTTAATACGACAGAAGATCGTGTGGAGATTAATGTACTAGAAAATCCTCAAAAAGGGTTTTTCGGATTTATTGGAAGTAAACCAGCTGTTGTTGAAGTACAATTGAAACCAGACGCTGTTGAAATAGCCCGACAATTTTTAGAGGAAACAATTGAAAAAATGGGTGTAGAAGCATCTGTTTCAAATGTAGAGAGAAATGGTTCAATCTTGTTTGACATAAAAGGGGAGAATATTGGAGCCCTAATTGGAAAACGAGGACAAACGTTAGACTCACTTCAGTATTTAGTAAATTTAGTTGCCAATCGATATGCCGAAGACTACATGCGAATTCAACTTGATGCTGAGAACTATCGTGCAAAAAGAAAAGAAGCTCTTGAGCAACTAGCTGAACGCTTAGCTAGAAAAGTTCTTAAAACGGCTAGACCGGTAAAGCTAGAACCTATGAGTGCACATGATAGAAAAATCATTCATGCAACTCTACAACGAAAAAAAGATATTTCAACATATTCAGAGGGAGAAGAGCCACGAAGAAGAATCGTTGTTTCTCCAAAATAGCTAATAGTTCAAGCCTAAAGTGAAGTTATCGTCGCTTTAGGCTTTTTTTGTATGAAAAGAGGAGTTTTTTAATTAATTATGAATGATGAGTTATGGGTTATGAATTAGAAAAATGGTAAATTCACAAATGCAATTTACAACTTAGCATTATGTAACCATTTCAACAGCTTGTCCAAACAAAATAAATTGTACTTATCTACAATTCATAACTCATAACCCATAATTAATAATTTTTCATTATCCACATGTGGATAGTTTCTTGTGGTGCAAAATCGGTTACAATAGGATGAGATAGTGTTGATATCTTTTTCAATACGTTAGAAATGTGATATTCTATTTATTTAGGGACGTATCTATTCGGATAGGTATAAATTGAGGTGAAAAAGTTGGAATTTGATACAATTGCAGCAATATCGACACCGATGGGTGAAGGCGCGATTGCCATCGTACGTTTAAGTGGTGATGAGGCAATTTTTATTGCTGATAAAGTTTATAAAGGAAAGAAAGAGCTAGGAGAGGTAGATTCTCATACTATTAATTATGGGTATATTGTCGATCCAAAGACGAAACAAACAATAGAAGAAGTAATGGTGTCTGTGTTAAGAGCGCCACGAACTTTTACAAGAGAAGATATTATTGAAGTTAATTGTCATGGTGGACTAGTTTCGGTGAATCGAGTGTTACAAGTACTTTTAAATGCTGGTGCAAGATTAGCTGAACCAGGAGAATTCACGAAAAGAGCATTTTTGAACGGTCGAATAGATTTATCACAAGCAGAGGGTGTTATTGATTTAATTCGAGCGAAAACTGACCGAGCAATGAATGTCGCTTTAGGACAAGTTGAAGGAAGGCTTTCGAAAAAAATTCAAAAGCTTCGTCAAGCTTTACTAGAAACTGTGGCTCATGTAGAAGTAAATATTGATTATCCTGAGTATGATGCAGAAGTGATGACACATAAGATTTTATTAGAAAAAGGGACGTATGTGAAAAAAGAAATTAAAAAAATTCTTTCAACAGCATCCCAAGGGAAAATCCTGCGTGAAGGATTAGCTACAGTTATTATTGGACGCCCGAATGTAGGGAAATCTTCATTATTAAATAGTCTAGTTCATGAAAATAAAGCAATTGTTACTGATATTGCAGGAACAACTCGAGATATTATTGAGGAATATGTAAATGTACGTGGTGTTCCTCTACGTTTAATTGATACAGCTGGAATCCGTGAAACGGAAGATATAGTTGAAAAAATTGGAGTAGAACGCTCACGACAAGTATTAAAGGATGCAGAGTTAATTTTACTCGTCTTAAATAGTGGAGAAGAGTTATCTAAGGAAGATGAAGCATTATTTGAAGCGATTGAAGGAATGGATTCAATAATTATAGTGAACAAAACAGATATTGAGCGTAAAATTGATTTAGAAAGAGTAAAGAAGCTTGCAGCAGATAGACCTGTTATTGCTACGTCTCTTATTCAAGATGAAGGGGTAGATGAGCTCGAACAAGCTATTTCTGAATTATTCTTCCAAGGGGAGCTTGAAGCAGAGGATATGACTTATGTATCAAATTCAAGGCATATTGCTTTATTAACGCAAGCGAAAAATACCATTGAAGATGCGCTAGATGCCATTGACCAAGACATACCTATTGATATGGTTCAAATAGATATTACGAGAACGTGGGAATTATTAGGGGAAATTATTGGTGAAAGTATGCATGAAAGCCTAATTGACCAACTGTTTTCACAATTTTGTTTAGGTAAATAAAGAACTTTCGCTAGTAGTATAAAGGAGGAAACAAGAGTGGATTATCATGGTGGTGAATTTGATGTAATCGTCATAGGTGCAGGCCATGCAGGGTGTGAAGCTGGATTAGCTGCAGCAAGAATGGGTGCTAATACTTTAATGCTGACACTGAACTTAGATGCAGTGGCGTATATGCCATGTAACCCTTCTGTAGGAGGACCTGCAAAGGGGATTGTAGTTCGTGAAATTGATGCATTAGGTGGCGAAATGGCACGGAATATAGACAAGACACATATTCAAATGAGAATGTTGAACACAGCTAAAGGGCCTGCCGTCCGTGCATTACGTGCACAAGCAGATAAATTTATGTATCAACATGAAATGAAAAAAACAATAGAAGAACAAGATAATTTATTACTTCGTCAAGGAATGGTTGAAAAGCTATTAGTTGAAGATGGTGCTTGTAAAGGTGTTATTACAAACACTGGTGCAGTTTATCGTAGTAAAGCAGTTGTTGTAACGACGGGGACTTATTTAAGAGGAAAAATTATTATTGGAGACCTAGCATACGAGAGTGGACCTAATAATATGCAACCATCCGTCAATCTATCGTATCATTTACAGGAATTAGGATTTGACCTTGTTCGCTTTAAGACAGGTACACCTCCTCGTGTAAATGGCCAGTCGATTGATTACTCAAAAGCTGAAATTCAACCAGGTGATGATATACCAAGAGCTTTTTCATATGAGACAACAAAGTTTATTACGGACCAACTTCCTTGCTGGTTAACATATACAAGTGAAGAAACTCATCAGATTATTAATAATAATTTAAGTAGATCTCCTATGTATTCAGGAGTTATTGAAGGTACAGGACCTAGGTATTGCCCATCTATTGAGGATAAAATCGTACGTTTCTCTGATAAACCACGTCACCAAATTTTTCTTGAACCAGAAGGACGTAATACGACAGAGGTCTATGTTCAAGGGCTATCGACGAGTTTACCAGAAGATGTCCAGCTTAACATTTTAAAATCGATTCCTGGTTTAGAAAATGTTCGAATGATGAGACCAGGCTATGCCATCGAATATGATTCAATTGTTCCTACACAATTATGGCCAACATTAGAAACTAAAATGGTTGACGGACTTTTCACTGCGGGTCAAATTAATGGTACATCAGGTTATGAAGAGGCTGCAGGTCAAGGCCTTATGGCTGGAATTAATGCAGCGAGAAAGGCTCAGGAGAAAGAAGGGATCATATTAGATCGCTCAGACGCTTACATCGGCGTATTAATAGATGATTTAGTAACGAAGGGAACTAATGAACCTTACCGATTGTTGACATCGAGAGCTGAGTATCGTTTGTTACTACGACATGATAACGCGGACTTACGATTGACAGAAGTTGGACATGATATTGGTTTAATTCCAGAAGAGCGTTATGAAAGATTCGTTGTTAAGAAAGAGCAAATATCAAAGGAAAAGAGTCGTTTAGAAGCAACGATCATTAAACCAAGTGAAGAAGTTAAACAAGTTCTTACTGATGCACAATCATCGCCTATTAGTGATGCAGTAAAAGCCTCACTATTATTAAAGCGCCCAGAATTATCTTATGAGCATATTGCGAAGATGCTTTCTAGCGAGGAAGAGATTAGTTCGGATGTTGCTGAGCAAGTTGAAATTCAGATTAAATATGAAGGATATATTGAAAAGCAACTACAACAAGTAGAACGTGCAAAGAAAATGGAAAACAAAAAAATACCGGAAGATCTTGATTACTTTGCTATTTCAGGATTGGCTACTGAAGCAAAACAGAAGTTGAAAGAAGTAAGACCGTTATCTGTTGCACAAGCATCACGTGTGTCAGGGGTTAATCCAGCGGATATTTCAATATTACTTGTTTATCTTGAGCAAGGGCGTTTAGCAAAGGTTAAAGAATAGAATAAAGAAGTTGGTGACTATATGAGTAAACAACAATTTCAAGGAATGTTAGAGGAGAAAGGAATTCAACTTTCTCCTCAGCAATTAGAACAATTTGATTTATACTTTAAAACACTAGTTGAGTGGAACGAAAAAATGAACTTAACAGCGTTAACAGAGGAAAATGACGTCTATTTAAAGCATTTTTATGATTCTATCTCTGCAAGTTTTTACTATGATTTCACAAAACCAATGTCCATTATTGATGTGGGGGCAGGTGCAGGATTTCCTAGTATTCCAATAAAAATCTGTTTTCCACATTTACAGGTAAATATTGTAGATTCATTAAATAAGCGTATTGGATTCTTAGAACATTTGTCGAAAACATTAGGTCTTGAAGATGTACATTTTTATCACGACCGTGCCGAAACATTTGGACAAAATAAGGACCACCGTGGAAGATATGATGTAGTTATCGCTAGGGCAGTTGCCCGAATGCCAGTATTAGCAGAGCTATGTCTACCATTAGTAAAAACGAATGGTACATGGATTGCCATGAAGGGAGCCGGTGCAAGCGAAGAGCTTTCAGATGCGAAAAAGGCTCTTACAATTGTAGGCGGGGGAGAGGTAGTAAAAGATGAGCATTTTCAATTGCCAATTGAAGAAAGTGCACGTCATATTATCATTATAAATAAAACGAAACCAACTCCAAAAAAATATCCAAGAAAACCAGGTACACCGAATAAACAACCTATAATTTAATGGTATAATAGAGAAGGCTATAAACTTATCTATTTACATAGTAGTAGCCAGCTGTTTTACGTGAAACAGCTGGGACATTTAGCACTTGATGTACTATTCATTAGCAATATATAAAGGATTTATGAGATTTGTGCAGGAATTTATCTAGTTTTATCGAAGTTATAAAGATGGTAGTTTTCCTAAAGGTGGTGTCAGGCGATGAAGCAGCCGTTTTCACGCCTATTCGGCTTCGGAGAAAGAAATGAAGAGGTAGAGGTAGAAACGAAAGTAAGTGAAAACGAAGAGGTAATGCAAATTGCGATAGTGGATATTGTTCCAAACCGTTTTCAGCCCCGTACTGTATTTGACGATGAACGTATTGAAGAATTAGCTCAAACGATCCGTACTCATGGTGTTATTCAACCAATTGTTGTTCGAGAGCGTAATGGGAAGTTTGAGATAATTGCTGGGGAGCGTCGTTGGCGTGCAGTAACATCATTAGGCTGGGAAAAGATCCCTGCTATAGTAAAGGAATTTAACGATTCTCAAACTGCATCAATTGCATTAATTGAAAACTTACAAAGAGAAGGATTGACTGCAGTAGAAGAGGCAGTAGCCTATGCAAAACTGATTGAACTACATGGATTAACCCAAGAGAGCTTAGCTCAACGTTTGGGGAAAGGTCAGTCAACAATTGCCAATAAGCTACGGTTATTAAACTTGCCCGAAATTATTCAAACAGCAATTTTAGAACGACACATTACGGAACGTCACGCAAGGGCTTTAATTCCATTAAAGAATACGGAATGGCAAGAGCAATTATTAGTAGAAATTTTAGAGCAAGGGTTAAATGTTAAACAAACAGAAGAACGTGTAAAAAGAAAACTAGAAGGGCCCGTCCCTCCAAAGAAGAAAGCTACTCGCAAGGCCTATTCTAAAGATATGAGAATTGCTATGAACACAATTCGACAATCTGTAGACATGGTAGTGAAAAGTGGCCTTTCAATTGATACTGATGAAGAAGAACATGATGATTTCTACCAATTTACAATTCGAATTCCTAAAAAATAAAAGATTATAAGAGTAAGCTCAAGCTTAAGGCTGTTGAGAACATAACCCTTCTTAACAGTTTTTTTCTATTTCCGTCGCTTAGAGACAGAAATCTACTGTTTTGAAAAACCTTATATATAAAACTATGGGATTTTTTTTATTTCCTAATAAAAGAAAATCATTTCATGATAGAATAGTTACAGTTGAAAGAATGCGATCTGTGAAAGAAGGTGTCAGCATGGGGAGAATTATCTCAGTGGCAAACCAGAAAGGTGGGGTTGGAAAGACAACAACCGCCGTTAATCTAAGCGCGTGCTTAGCTTATATTGGAAAGAAAGTATTAATTGTTGATGTTGATCCTCAAGGGAATGCCACAAGTGGAGTAGGAATTGAGAAAGGTGACGTAGACCAGTGTGTCTATGATGTACTAGTAGAAGACGTAGAAGCAAAAGATGTAATTAAATCAACAGATGTTGAAAATTTAGATATTCTACCATCAACGATTCAACTATCAGGTGCTGAGATTGAGTTAGTACCAACAATTTCTAGAGAAGTTCGATTAAAGAGAGCGTTAAGTACAGTAATAGAATCATATGATTATATTATTATAGATTGTCCTCCATCCTTAGGTCTACTTACTATAAATTCATTGACCGCTTCAGACTCAGTGCTAATACCTGTTCAGTGTGAATACTATGCACTTGAAGGATTAAGTCAGTTACTTAACACGGTCAGGCTTGTACAGAAGCACTTAAACACAGATTTAGCTATTGAAGGCGTACTGTTAACAATGCTAGATGCTAGAACTAATTTGGGAATTCAAGTAATTGATGAAGTGAAAAAATACTTCCGTGAAAAGGTATTTAAAACGATTATCCCACGGAATGTTCGATTGGGAGAGGCGCCAAGCCATGGGAAACCAATCATTATATATGATCCAAAGTCTAGAGGAGCCGAAGTGTATTTAGATTTAGCGAAGGAAGTGATTAGCTAATGGCAAAAGGACTCGGAAAAGGCCTTCAAGCATTTTTCCCTGAGATTGAGAATGAACAGGGGAATGAGAATGAGGAAAAAATAAAAGAAGTTAAATTACATGAATTACGTCCCAATCCGTACCAACCACGTAAAGAGTTTTCTGAAGAGGCAATTACTGAACTAAAGGAATCGATTGAAACTCATGGCATTTTACAACCTTTAGTTGTAAGAAAAAGTATCAAAGGGTACGAAATTGTTGTGGGTGAACGTAGATTTCGTGCAGCTAGTGAAGCTGGGTTAGCAACTGTTCCAGTCGTTGTTCGAGAATTGACAGAAGACAGAATGATGGAATTAGCTTTAATCGAAAATCTGCAAAGGGAGGATTTAAATCCAATTGAAGAGGCAGTCGCTTACGAAAAGTTAATGACTCACATGCAAATTACACAAGAACAATTAGCTAAGCGTGTGGGCAAAAGTCGTCCTCATATAGCGAACCATGTTCGATTATTGCAATTACCTGAAGTGGTTCAACAATTTATTTCTGATGGAAAACTATCAATGGGTCATGGACGAGCATTATTAGGTTTAAAAGATAAAAAGAAGCTTTCCCCATTGCTAGAAAAAGTTTTGAAGGAAAAGTTAAGTGTAAGAGAATTAGAGAAATGGGTTCAAAAATTAAATGATAATGTTTCACGTGAAACAAAAAAGAAAGAGCAGGAATCATCTCCTTTTATTAAGTCTAAAGAAGAAACATTACGAAATCGTTTAGGTACTTCTGTTTTCATTAAAAAGGGAAAGAAAAAAGGGAAAATAGAAATCGACTTCTTTTCAGAGGATGATCTAGAGCGTATTTTAATGATGCTTGAAGGAGAGTAATAACTAGCAGTGAAGGTAAAGGTAGTAAACCAGATAATTATGTAAGAGGTTGTCCAAAAGGAAAGCTGAACCTTTTGTGGCAACCTCTTATATTTGGTATAATTTAGGTGTAGATATAATTGTTTCTAAACTCAATATAAAGAGGAGAGAGTAAGTTGGAATATATATATTTGGATCAAGCTGCTTCTTCTTTTCCTAAACCAAAAAAAGTAGCTGAGGCTATGACTGAGGCAGTATTAAAGTATGGAGCAAACCCAGGTAGAGGTGGACATCAACTAGCGCAAAAAGCGGATGAAGTAATCTACCAAACAAGAGTAAAGCTAGCAAAGATGTTTGGGGCTAAACATCCAAATGAAGTT
This sequence comes from Bacillus sp. FJAT-45350, assembly GCF_002335805.1. Classification (NCBI taxonomy): domain Bacteria; kingdom Bacillati; phylum Bacillota; class Bacilli; order Caryophanales; family Bacillaceae; genus Bacillus; species Bacillus sp. FJAT-45350. Next base: position 45,449 of record NZ_NISU01000003.1, read on the forward strand.
ATTTTTTATCAAAATGCAACGATGGCATTGAATCAAGCTATTAAAGGAATCACTTTTAAAGAGGGCGAACATGTCATTACGACTGAATTTGAACATAACTCAGTAAGAAGACCGTTAGAAGCAATAAAAAAGGAAAAGAACATTTCCATTACATATGTTAAACCTAATGAAAACTGGCTTATTAGCGTAGAAAAAATTGAAGAAGCGATACAAGAAAATACGAAAGCAATAATAGTGAGTCATGGCTCGAATGTAACTGGTGCTATTGCTCCTCTGACTGAGATTGGTCAATTAGCGAAAAAAAATGGAATTCTATTAATTGTTGATGCTTCTCAAACAGCAGGAGTTCTCCCAATAGATATGGAAAAATACGGAGTTGATTTACTTGCATTTGCAGGTCATAAAGGTTTGCTTGGCCCACAAGGTACGGGTGCATTAATTGTTCGAGAAAGTATTGAATTAGTTCCATTAATGCATGGTGGTACAGGCAGTCATTCAGAGTCGGTAGAACAGCCGGAACAACGTCCAGCAAGATTTGAAAGCGGAACATTAAATACTCCTGGCATTGCTGGTTTATCTGCTGGAATTGATGAGGTTAAACGAATTGGAATTAATGAAATCTTTGAACATGAATGGAAGCTAACCAAAACATGTATCGAACGTTTACAAAAACTTTCTGGAGTTACTGTTTATGGTCCACTAAAAGAGGTTCGATTAGGTGTTATTCCTTTTGCAATAGAAGGAATTGATGCACAGGAAGTAGCAATGATATTAGATGAACATTATAAGATTGCTGTACGTGCAGGCTTACACTGTAGTCCAATGTCACATCAAGCAATCGGAACGTTAGAATCAGGTGGAACAATCCGTGTAAGCTTTGGTCCATACAATACAGAAGAAGACGTAGATAGATTTGTAGTAGCAATTGAGGAAATTACTTCAGCGTTTATATAGATTGGGGAAAAATAAATGGTTTTAATAGGAACAATTGTAAATGGCTTAGCTATTATCATTGGCGCCTTATTAGGTACTTTAATCAAAAATATACCAGAGGGCATGAAAACGACAGTAATGCAAGCAATTGCATTAGCTGTTGTGATATTAGGAATTAATATGGGATTAAAAAGTGAACAGTTCCTTATCGTTATTGGAAGTCTCGTTATAGGAGGAATCCTTGGTGAGCGTTGGCAATTAGAAGACCGCCTAAACCGATTAGGAAAGTGGCTAGAGAAAAAAATAGGTGCAAAAGAGGATGGTGCTGTAGCGAAAGCTTTTGTTACAGCAACTCTCATTTACGTTGTTGGAGCAATGGCGATTTTAGGCGCCTTAGATAGTGGCTTACGTGGTGACCATTCAATTCTTTATACAAAATCAATGTTGGATGGATTCTCAGCGATTATTTTCACATCAACGTTAGGTATTGGGGTTATTTTCTCGGCTATTCCTGTTGTATTGTATCAAGGCATTATTGCTTTATTTGCGACGAAAATTGACCTTTTTGTTCCTCAAGGCTTAATGGATGCGTTTATTCTTGAAATGACAGCTACTGGTGGTGTTATGATTCTAGCAATCGGACTAAACATCCTAGGTATTTTAAAAATTAGAGTAGCAAATCTTTTACCTGCTATTCTTGTAACGGGAATATTAGTTTTTATCGTGTATTATTGGCAAACTATAACGTTAACAGTTGAAGGCTTTCTTGGTAGATAAGAGAGGAGAGTAAGTATTGAAGACCTGTAAGGGTAACCCCTCTCAGGTCTTCTTTTCGTATTAGTAGAATTATTACATTAAGATAAATTCGTTTCTCTATTATCTTTACTAAAAATACTAGGTTTAATGGCTTGTAGCAAAGAAGGCTTTCTTGTTTTCGGCACAGAGAGGTGTTTATCGGCCATTCTTATACTTTTAACGATTGTATCAGCCATTTTCATTACCACATGCAAGCGAGTGTTTTGGAGTACAAAATATTCCATCATTCCTCCAATATTCACAATACCAGTAATATGCATTTCCCCAACTTCAGGCAATTCCTTTTTAACAGCAGCACCAGGTTTTACTGGGCCCTTTCCAATAGAAATTTTCCCTACGCTATTCATTCTCCCTAAGCAAGCATCAATACCAATAATGTATGGACGATGATGATTGGACTCTATCATTTTTAATTGTTCTTCTAGATTCACTGCATGAACAGGGTGTTCTAATGTTCCATATACTGAAAAAGAAGTAAGAGACTTCTCTTGTAACTTAGATCCTATTAATGGACCTAGAGAATCACCAGTTGAGCGATCCGTACCAATACATACAATAACTAATTCTCGTTGGGAAAAAGGTTCAATGATGTCATGGAGTTGTTCTGCAACGACAGTGGAAGCATCAGGCTCTTCCATATGCACTCGGCATGGTGGTGAATTTTTTTGAAAAAAACCGCGATTTCTTATCATAACTCCCTCTCCTTTGCAATAGTAGTAACAGTATACGGTTATTTTTTCCTTTCTATACATAGAGGCTGAAAATATCACGGGGAGAGAGAGGTAGGGAGAAAATGTGGACTAGCGGATTTAAGTGGATGTTTTTAATAATAGGAACAATGATTGGCGCTGGATATGCGTCTGGGCGGGAATTATGGCAATTTTTTGGCGCTGAAAGTGGACTAGCAATTATTTTATTTACTATATTATTTATCATATGTACGCATGTAATTATGAAAATTAGTTACCGAAGTAGTTCGACTCACTACATCCCAGTTCTTGAACAGTTGATGGGTCGAAAGCTTACAAAGCTATATGACATGATGATTATTCTTTATTTATTTTCCACGACTGTTATTATGCTAGCTGGTGGTGGTGCAACTCTAGAAGTGATTAATCTACCATATTGGTTAGGTATAGCGGTTATTGGAGGCTTACTTATTATTCTTTTTATTTGGGATATAAAAGGGATGACCTCAATGAATTCGGTTATCATCCCCCTATTAATTGTATCTCTACTAGGTACGTTACTAGTATTTCAATACTTCAATGGGTTTCCAATTGAATTTAAATTTAGTGAACAAAATAATTGGCCTGCTGCGTTAACATTTACAGCCTTAAATATCCTTCCTTTAATTGCAGTTTTAGCAGCAGTTGGGAATGAAGTAAAGAGAGAAGGGGAGATTTGGATTGCTAGTACAGGAGCGGGGTTAGTACTAGGAGGAATTTCATTTATTTATAATGAATCTCTCATCCAAGTAGCTGGCGACATCATTCTTTACGAAATTCCGTTATTTGCGATCTTGAAAGAGTATCCTTATTTTATGGTACTAGTCATGTCAGCGTTATTATGGATAGCTATTTACACAACAGCAGCTGCAGGATTATTTGGATTAATTTCTAGGTTCAAAGAACTCATTAATATACCAGCTTGGCTACTTGCTATGGCTTTGTTATTAGCTATGGTACCACTTACAACTTTTGGGTTTTCAACATTGGTATCCGTTCTTTACCCGCTTTACGGATTATTGAACCTGTATGTATTTGCATCAATTCTTCTTTATCCGATAATGAAGCGACGTACTCGGTAGTAAAGAGAGCATTTGAACTTATAAATTCAATTTCCAGTTCAATCAATCAATAGTGTATAATACTTAGAAATAGAAGATACAAGCTCTTAAAAGGGAGTGAACATATGATCGATAAAGAATTTGCCCTAAATGATGTCGTAGAGATGAAAAAGCCTCACCCTTGTGGAGAAAACAAATGGAAAATTATCCGAATGGGCATGGATATTCGGATTAAATGCCTAGGGTGTGATCATAGCGTGATGATACCGCGAAAGGAATTTTCCAGAAAGTTAAAAAAAATATTAGAAAAAGCGGAGCAATCATAAGGAAGAATATAGAAACAAGGCGATGTATCTAGTACACAAATTCATCGTCTTGTTTTTTTTTGTGCAAATCACTATAATTATGAAGGGTATGCAAAGTTTAGAAACTAGTTCATTATGTAAATAAAAAGGTTGGTATAAAGAAAAGGAAGTGAAGATAAATGGCATTAACAACAGGAATTGTTGGTTTACCGAACGTTGGGAAATCAACATTATTTAATGCAATAACACAAGCTGGGGCAGAATCAGCTAACTATCCATTCTGTACAATTGATCCTAATGTAGGAATTGTTGAAGTACCAGATGCACGTCTACAAAAATTAACAGAACTAATTGTACCTAAGAAAACTGTACCAACGGCTTTCGAATTTACTGATATTGCAGGGATTGTTGAAGGAGCTAGTAAAGGAGAAGGACTTGGAAATAAGTTCTTATCTCATATTCGTCAAGTAGATGCTATTTCCCACGTTGTACGCTGTTTTGAGGATGAAAACATTACTCACGTATCAGGGCGTGTAGACCCAATTAATGATATTGAAGTCATTAATTTAGAATTAATCTTAGCTGATTTAGAAAGCATTGATAAGCGTGTTGATCGTGTAAAGAAGCTAGCTAAGACAAAGGATAAAGAAGCTGTAGCAGAGTATGATGTATTAGTGAAATTAAAGGAGGCTTTTGAAGATGAAAAGCCTGCTCGAAGTGTTGAGTTAACTGATGAAGAAAAGAAAATTGTTCATGGGTTACATTTACTAACAATGAAACCTGTTCTTTATGTTGCAAATGTAAGTGAAGAAGACTTATTAAATCCAGAAGATAATGATTTAGTTAAACGTGTTAAAACATTTGCTAAAGAAGAAAATTCAGAAGTGATTGTTGTTTGTGCAAAGGTTGAATCAGAAATCGCTGAACTTGATGGTGACGAAAAGGAAATGTTCTTAGAAGAGCTAGGAATTAAAGAATCTGGCTTAGACCAATTAATTCGTGCAGCTTATCATTTACTTGGTCTTCGTACGTATTTTACTGCTGGAGTTCAGGAAGTACGTGCATGGACTATTCGTGAAGGTACGAAAGCTCCACAAGCAGCCGGTGTTATTCATACAGATTTCGAACGCGGATTCATTCGTGCAGAAGTTGTAGCTTATAATGACCTAGTAGAAGCAGGTTCACATGCTGCAGCGAAGGAAAAAGGAAAAGTTCGTTTAGAGGGTAAAGAGTATATTGTTGAAGATGGAGATGTAATTCACTTCCGTTTCAATGTGTAACGGTTTTGATTATTGAGACTAATATAGATAAAAGTTAAGGCTTGTGCTTGTATAGTACAAGCCTTTCTGTTATAATCAAAAAATGCGAGTAAATAACATTTGTTATTATTGCTCCTTGCTCCGATAGTGGAGCCGTTAAGACCAAAAGGAGGTGACTTAGAGTGCGTAAATACGAAATTATGTATATTATTGCTCCTAACCTAGAAGATTCAGCTGCAAAGGAAATCGTTGAGCGTTTCAACGGTGTTCTTACAACTAATGGTGCTGAGATTGAAAAGGTTGATGAAAAGGGTAAGCGTCGTTTAGCATACGAAATCAATAACTTCACTGAAGGTTATTATGTATTGCTTAATGTTCAAGCTACTCCAGAAGCAATTGCAGAATTTAACCGTTTAATCAAAATCAACGATAACGTTATTCGCGTGTTAATCGTGAAGGACGAAGAGTAATTGAAACAATAAGGGGGAGGGGTTCTGATGATTAACCGTGTCGTTCTTGTAGGACGCTTGACTAAAGATCCAGAGCTAAAGTATACGCCAAATGGTGTAGCTGTTGCCAACTTTACACTTGCTGTTAACCGTCCTTTCGCAAACCAACAAGGTGAGCGTGAGGCAGACTTCATCAATTGCATAATTTGGAGAAAACAGGCTGAAAATGTAGCTAATTACTTACGTAAAGGAAGTTTAGCTGGACTTGAAGGTCGAATCCAAACGCGTAGCTTTGATGATAGTAACGGTCAGCGTCAATTTAGAGTTGAAGTAGTAGGGGATAGTGTTCAATTTCTTGAACCTAGAAACGCAAGTGGTAATCAAGGCTCAGATCAATTCAGAGGTGCACCTGCACCAATGAATCAAGGTCAAGGTGGCTACGGAGGTCAACAGCAAAATCAGAATCGCAACCAATCTCGTTTAAATGATGATCCATTTGCTAATGATGGTAACCCAATCGACATCTCTGATGACGACTTACCATTTTAGTAGATAGGGTAGTTTGAACTGTAGATGTTTGAATCACCTCCCTTATGTTTTATTTAGCAGACTAATGATGTGGTGAATAGAAATTTCTAAAAAGCAAGGAGGGAATTTAAATGGCTCGTAGAGGACGTGGACCAAAACGCCGTAAAGTTTGTTACTTTACAGTAAATAAAATCACGAAAATTGATTATAAAGATACAGATCTTCTTAAGAAATTCGTTTCAGAACGTGGAAAGATTCTTCCTCGTCGTGTAACTGGAACTTCAGCTAAGTATCAACGTCAATTAACTACAGCAATTAAGCGCGCTCGTCAAATCGCTTTATTGCCTTACGTTAATGAAGTTAACTAATAAGTGATAAAAGGCATGGTAGAGGTTTACTCTATCATGCCTTTTTGTGTTTCCAACATATACGTTTTATTACTCTTTTCGAGTGATATAATAAATCGAACTGCTCTTTGTAGGGAATTACTTTAAATAATGTGGTGAAAAGTCTATATAGTGGAGGAAAAGAAATGGGAAAGAAATATTTTCTTGAGCCAAGTAACGAAACGCTACATGGGTCTTTTAGTAAGGATTATGTTCCAATACTAACAATTAACTCTGGAGATTCAGTACAATATAAAACTGTTGATATCGGTTGGGGGTATGCAACGGAAGATGGTCATAAGGTGCAGTATCAATCAAGGGAGAACGAAACTGCATGGGGTCATCCTGTAATCGGTCCAATTGCAATACAGCATGCTAAGCCAGGTATGACATTAGAAGTAAAGATAAATGATCTTGTTCCTAGCTGGTATGGATGGAATTGTGCTGGGGGAACAAAAGCATGGCATAATGAGAAGCTTGGGCTATCAAATGAGAAGAGAATCCAGCTTGATTGGAAGCTAGATAGTAAACTAATGATAGGTTCTTGTAGTTACAGGGATAAAACCTTTTCTGTAACTCTTACGCCATTTATGGGTGTAATGGGTACGGCTCCAAGTGAACCAGGTGTACATTCAACTACCCCACCTAGATACTGTGGTGGAAACATCGATTGTAGGGAGCTAGTGAGAGGGAGTAGCTTATTTTTGCCAGTTGCTATAGAGGGAGCACTTTTTTCTGTTGGGGATGGCCATGCAGCACAAGGAGATGGAGAAGTATCAGGTCAAGCGATTGAATGTCCAATGGAAGTAGTAGATTTAACGTTTAAACTACGAGATGACATGAACCTTAAGATGCCTAGGGCTCATACCCCATCTAGTTGGGTTACATTCGGTTTCCATGAAGACTTGAACGAAGCGACCATTATTGCACTAGAAGAAATGCTAGATTTAATCCAAACCCTATACAATGTAGATAAACAAGAAGCAGCAGCTCTAGCAAGTGTTGTTGTTGATTTGCGGATAACACAAATAGTTAACGGTATAAAAGGAGTACATGCTGTATTACCACATGGTTCGATCCGTTAAAGCAATTAATAAAAAATTTCTTGCCATATTTATCCGGAAGAATTATATTAAATGACAAATAAAGTAGACCATATCAAAGTGGTCTACTTTATTTCATTTAGTGAAACTGAATATAGTCTTTATTATCTTGTAGTAGCTGTTCGCTCATCTTAAAAATTAACTGCTCTCCTTGGCTAGTTTTTGGAGTGAATTGCAATTGCTCATTTTTTTTATCTTTTTGTAAAGTAATTTGCATATGCCGATTATCTGCCAATAGCCAATTTGATTTATCTAGTTGTTTGTAAATAATATCAACTTCAAGTATTGTACCAAACTCATGTACAAATTCATTAAAGATTAATCCATAGGAATCGTCATCTTCTTCTTTTTTGATATAGTTTGCATATGGACTATCAGTATAGAATGACGATAAAATTTGCATTGTTTTTTTCTCCATATTCGATCCTCCAACATCATACTATTGTTAGTTTGTCTATTATAATAGAGATCATTCAATGTAAAGTAGGATAAGATATAAACTAGGAGGTGTTTTCAACATGATAAAGGCAGTAATTTTTGATTGTGATGGGTTATTAATTGATACCGAAACACCATGGTACTGGGCTAATAAGGAGTTGTATCAGCAGTATGATATAGACCTTCCATTAGAATTATATGCAAAGTGTATTGGTAATCCAACATTTGAAGACTTTCATCCGTATGAATATTTGAAAGAAAAAGGGCAACTAAAAATAGAAACAAAAGAGTTGCAGAAAAAAGCAGGAGCAATTCATAAACGAATTATGAGTACACAAGAATTACGTCAGGGAGTAATCGATTATTTAGAGGAAGCAAAGAAATTGGGAGTCAAAATTGGATTAGCGTCAAGTTCAAATGAAGCATGGGTTTTAAACTTGCTGAATCGGTTTGATATTCTAGGTTATTTCGATACGATCTGTACGGGAGATATGGTAGAGAGAGCCAAGCCTTATCCTGATTTATATGAAGCTGCTCTAAAAAATTTACAGGTTAATAAGCATGAGGCAATAGCTTTTGAAGATTCGGTAAATGGATTACTGGCAGCGAAAGCAGCAGGTTTGTCGTGTGTCATTGTTCCAAATGAAGCAACATCAGTTCTTACTTTTGAAAATCATGACTTTCAAATAGAATCGATGTCAGATATGTCATTGAAAGAAATTTTTAATGAAATAGATGTGAATGGAGAATAGGACCTTGAGTATTAGATTAGAAAAATTAACAGAACAAGATGGGCAATCTTTGTTTGCTTTTGAAAAGCAGAATCGAAGTTTTTTTGAAACAATGGTACCAAGTCGGGGAGATGAGTACTATATATACGAAAACTTTGAAAGGGGGTTGAAAGCTTTAGTAGAGGAGCAACTCGAAGGAACATCTTTATTTTACTTAATAAAAGATGAGTCGAATTTAATTCTTGGTCGAATGAATGTTGTAGATATTGAAAAAGAAGACCAGTCTGGTTCGATTGGATATCGTATCGGTGAAGCATTCTTAAAAAAAGGGATTGCATCTAAAGCACTAGCAATTTTGTTGCATGAAGCAAAAGAGCATAAAATCAAACAATTGTATGCAAAGACAACAATCGAAAATGTTGGATCCCAGAAAGTATTAGAAAAGAACGGATTTTTACAAATTGGTAAAGTTGATTCGAATGGAATTACATTCATTCAGTATGAATTAAGTTCAAACTAGTATCTGATAATAAAAACTATAGGTATTAGGATAGCTATCGAAAGAAAAGATAAAAGTGATTATTCGTACTTGAGATCTCCTCTTAGCAGCAAATAAGTATGTAGGTTATAAATAGAAGGTTTCTCATGTAGGATGTGTGTACCTTTCACTTTAGTGTGAAGTACGATAAAATAGTAAGGTAATGTTTCTAGTTGTAGTAATGAGGTGAAAGAGTGAATAGAACAAGGACGCTAACAGAAGGAGCTATACTGGCTGCTCTGTTTGCAGTAATTTTATTTTTGACATTGTACGTTCCGCTAATTGGAGGACTTGTTGTATGGTTTTTGCCATTGCCGTTTATTATTTATACGATTCGTCATGGGTTAAAGCCAAGTTTTATGTTATGGATAGCTACATTATTTGTTAGCTTTATTATTGGTGGAATTGTCGTCCTACCATTAGCTCTTTTCTTTGGTAGTGGAGGTATTGTTGTAGGTGAACTGTATAGAAGAAAAAAGAATGCTTTTGTTATTCTTTTAGGTGGAAGCCTTACATACATTGTTAATTTGTTACTATCTTTTGTAATAAGTATTTTAGTGTTTGGAATTCACCCACTTTATACAATTCAAGAGATGATGACTCAATCAATTAAGACAGCAGAGCAAATGCTAAGCGGACTTGGACAAGAGTCGACTGAGCAACTTGAACCGATGTATGAAATGGTTGAACGTTTAATGTACCTAGGGCCTGTTATGATAATTTTAGTTGGGATTACATACGCTCTAATAATCCAATTAATTTCGAATGTAGTTGTGAAGAGATTAGGTCATGATATTCAAACATTCCCAGCTTTCCGTGATTGGCAGTTTCCAAAATCGTTTATTTGGTATTACTTGATTGCATCAATCTTTATCATTGTTGGAATGGAAGAAGGTTCAACAATGTACATTGTTGTGTGGAATCTATTCCCTATCTTAGATATAGTCATGATTGTTCAAGGTTTGGCATTCATTTTTTATTATTGCTATGCAAAGGGAATAAGCAAGGGAATACCGATTACTATTGCTATTGTTGGTTTATTTTTACCTTTTGTCCTTTATATTGTAAAGATATTAGGTATAATTGACTTAGGGTTCGATCTAAGGAAACGGTTAGAAAGTCATAAGAAATAGGAGTTGACATTATGCCAAAGTTCTTAATGACAAGGTGGCATGGATCTCACGTCATTGTCTTGTTTGCAGTGTCGTTAGTATTTATAACCATTTTAACCTTTTATCGATGGGAAATCGGAGTAATTGGCCTATTTTTATTAGGAATAGTTTTTATTTATACAAAGAGGGCAAAGGATTCATTTGAACAGAATTTAGAGGAGTATGTTTCCACTCTTTCCTATCGTGTAGACAAAGCAGGGGATGAAGCAGTTAATAAAATGCCTGTCGGGATGATACTTTATAACGAAGAATTTATTATCCAGTGGGCAAATCCTTATATGAATTCATTTCTTTCAGAAGAGCTCATAGGGAAAAGCCTGTCAGAGTTCTCGGAACAGGTTAGTTCATTTATTAAAAGCGACAATGAAGAGCAATTAGTTACAATTGATGACCAATATTATCACATCTCGGTTGTCAAAGATGAGAGACTTATTTATTTCTTTAATGTTACAGATACGGAAAAAACAAAAGAGCTTTATGAAGAAGAGCAAACAGCGATTGCACTCATTTATTTAGATAATTATGATGAAGTAACGCAAGGAATGGAAGACCAGGTTCGAAGCAAGTTAATTAGCCAAGTGACATCAGCGCTAAATAATTGGGCTAGTGAGTATGGAGTGTTTCTACGACGAACATCATCAGACCGGTTTTTGGCAGTATTGAATCAACGTTCTTTACACTTAATTGAAGAAACAAAATTTGATATCCTTGATCAAATTCGTGAAGCAACAGGAAAAGAGAAAATACCAATTACATTAAGTGTTGGGATAGGGGCTGGTGAACCGTCACTACGAGAGTTAGGTGCCCTTGCCCAGTCTAGCTTAGATTTGGCACTTGGCCGTGGTGGAGATCAAGTGGCGATTAAGCAGAAGAACGGTAAGGTCCGTTTCTATGGAGGAAAATCAAATGCGATGGAGAAAAGGACAAGAGTCCGTTCTCGCGTGATATCCCATGCTTTGCGTGATTTTGTTGTAGAAAGTGACCGAGTAATTATAATGGGTCACAAAAATCCTGATATGGATTCTATTGGTGCAGCTATTGGTGTGCTGAAAATAGCGGAAGTTAATGAGAAAGAAGGCTATGTCGTTCTAGACCCAAATGATATTAATCCAGATGTTCAGAAATTGATGGAAGAAATCGAGTTACATGATAGCTTATGGTCAAAATTTATTACACCTGAGCAGGCTCTAGAAGAATTATCAGAACAAACACTTTTAGTAGTTGTCGATACTCATCGACCTTCGTTAGTTATTGAACCAAGGTTACTTGACCGAGTAGAACGAGTCGTTGTACTTGATCATCATAGACGTGGCGAGGAATTCATAGAAGATCCTGTTCTTGTTTATATGGAGCCTTATGCTTCCTCTACAGCCGAGCTCGTTACGGAACTTTTAGAGTATCAACCGAAGCAATTAAAAATGGATATTCTAGAAGCTACAGCTTTAATGGCAGGAATAATCGTCGATACAAAATCCTTTGCTATACGTACAGGGGCTCGAACTTTTGATGCTGCGTCCTTCTTACGTTCCAAAGGCGCAGACACAATACTAGTACAAAAATTATTAAAAGAAGATATCCAGCATTATGTAAAACGTTCTAGACTAATTGAAAATGCAACACTTTATCATGGCGGAGTTGCGATTGCAAAAGGAAAAGAAAATGATACATATAGCCAAGTCTTAATTGCCCAGGCAGCAGATACGTTACTTACAATGAATGAAGTCGTTGCTTCATTTGTTATATCCTATCGGAAAGATAAGCGTGTAAGTATAAGCGCTCGCTCATTAGGAGAAGTAAATGTCCAATTAATTATGGAAAAATTAAATGGCGGTGGGCATCTTACAAATGCTGCTACTCAAATAGAAGGTGTAACAATTGAGGAAGCTGAAGATTTATTAATAGAAATAATAGATTCATATTTCGAAGGGGGAAACTAACATGAAGGTTATTTTTCAGCAAGACGTTAAAGGTAAGGGTAAAAAGGGAGAAGTTAAAAATGTATCAGAAGGATATGCTCGTAACTATCTGTTACCAAACAAATTAGCGGTTGAAGCTACACAAGGGAATATAAAGAGTTTAGATAATCAAAAGAAAAGTGAGCAAAAGAAAGAACAAGAAGAACTTGAAGTTGCAAAAAAGTACAAAGAAGAGCTTGAAAGCCTTACAATAGAAGTTAAAGCAAAGTCTGGTGAAGGTGGTCGTCTATTCGGTGCAGTATCTACAAAACAAATTGCTGAGACATTAAGTAAGATGAAGAAAAAGGTAGATAAGCGTAAGATTATGTTAGACGATCCAATTCGTGCATTAGGATATACAAATGTACCAATTAAGATTCACCCAGAGGTAATTGCTACAGTGAAAGTTCATGTTGTTGAAGAATAAATAGAATTGAAAAGGGGGTGTCCCAAAAGGCTGAGTATTACCTTTTGTGGCACCCCCTAAGCAATGTATCAAGTTACAAGTATTAGGCTAATGGAAAGTAATTCAAAATTACATCCAAAAATTGATGGTAAACTTTTAAGAGAGAAGTTAGTACAATAAACAGATACATGTGAGGTAAGGAAGGAGTTGGAGGAACTTTATGAGTGATTTATTTGCAGATCGTACCCCACCACAAAATATTGAGGCAGAACAAGCAGTGTTAGGGGCAATTTTCTTAGAGGATCAAGCGTTAGTCACAGCATCTGAGCGTCTCTCTCCTGAGGATTTTTACCGTGCAGCTCATCAACGAATTTATCAAGTTATGATTGAACTTGCTGAAAAGGGAGAGCCGGTCGATCTTGTTACTGTGACATCTGAGCTACAAGACCATAAATGGCTAGATGATATCGGGGGAGTTTCCTATTTAAGTGATTTGGCAAATTCAGTACCAACAGCAGCAAACATAGATTACTATAGTCAAATTGTAGAGGAAAAATCATTATTACGTCGTTTAATTCGAGTTGCTACTAATATAGCAGCAGACGGTTATGCTAGTGAAGATGAAGTTGCAACAATATTAGATGAAGCGGAAAAAACAATATTAGATGTAGCCCATAGAAAAAATTCCGGAGCCTTTGTTTCGATTAAAGATGTACTTGTTGAAACGTACGACAAAATTGAAATGCTTCAAAATCAAACGGGTGATATAACGGGTATACCATCAGGTTTCGTTGAGCTAGATCGAATGACAGCTGGTTTCCAGAGAAATGACCTAATTATTGTGGCTGCCAGACCGTCAGTAGGTAAGACAGCATTTGCCCTTAATATTTCACAAAATGTCGCAACGAAAACGGATGAAAATGTAGCTATTTTTAGTTTAGAGATGGGTGCTAGTCAGCTAGTTCAGCGTATGCTTTGTGCTGAGGGTAATATTGATGCTCAGAAGATGAGAACAGGAAAGCTAGATCCTGAGGATTGGCAAAAGCTAACGATGGCAATGGGGAGTCTCTCAAAGGCTGGCATTTATATTGATGACACACCAGGTATCCGAGTTAATGATATTCGAGCTAAATGTCGGCGTTTAAAGCAAGAAAAAGGCCTTGGAATGATTATGATTGATTACTTACAGTTAATTCAAGGAAACGGAAAAAGTGGAGAAAATCGTCAACAGGAAGTATCAGAAATTTCTCGTTCCCTTAAATCGTTAGCTAGAGAATTAAGTGTTCCTGTTATTGCTCTTTCCCAGTTATCTCGTGGAGTTGAGTCGAGACAGGACAAACGTCCAATGATGAGTGATATTCGTGAGTCAGGGAGTATTGAGCAGGATGCGGATATCGTTGCTTTCTTATATCGTGATGATTACTATGATAAGGAAACGGAAAACCAAAATATTATTGAAATCATTATTGCAAAACAACGTAATGGTCCTGTAGGGACAGTGGAGCTTGCCTTTGTAAAAGAATACAATAAATTCGTGAATCTCGATAGGCGTTTTGACGAGAAAAGTATGCCGCCTGGAGCATAAAAACAGTAAAGGTTATCTCAGTAGTAGAGATAGCCTTTTTTTACGTTATGTATAGCACTCATATAAATGATACGTTTTGTAAATACTATACATGAAAATATCACAGAATTTTAATAATTTTGCTCAAGGAATATGGGAGGTTTATGTCGAAATTAGTATTCTCAAGTTACATAGTATAAGTTTTACGAACAAATTTTGATTTAGATAATAAAATGTTCGGGTTTGGTTGACTTTATCATTGTAAATTGATACACTAATCTAGGGTTTTTTATGATAATTAAACAAATTGTTACACGTGAAACATTGTAACAATTATTGCGGAGGTGCACGTAGATGTCATCAGTTGTTGTTGTAGGTACCCAGTGGGGGGACGAAGGGAAAGGGAAAATTACCGATTACCTTTCAGAGAAGGCAGAAGTAGTAGCACGTTACCAAGGTGGTAATAATGCTGGTCATACGATTGTTTTTGGTGGAACAAAATATAAGTTGCATTTAATTCCTTCTGGGATTTTTTATAAAGATAAAGTTTGTGTAATTGGAAATGGTATGGTTATTGACCCGAAAGCTCTTGTAACAGAGTTAGCTTATTTACATGAGCGCAATGTTGATACAAGTAATCTTCGTATTAGTAACAGAGCACACGTAATCCTACCTTATCATTTGAAGTTAGATATCGTAGAAGAAGAGCGTAAAGGTGATAACAAAATCGGTACAACGAAAAAAGGTATCGGGCCTGCCTATATGGATAAAGCTGCTCGTATGGGTATTCGTATTGCTGATTTACTAGATAAAGAAGATTTTGAACAAAAGTTAGAGCGTAATCTTGTTGAAAAAAACCGTATGTTTGAAAAGTATTATGAAGTAGAAGGATTTACGAAAGAAGAAATACTTGAAGAGTACTATGAATACGGACAACAAATTGCAAAATACGTGACTGATACATCAGTTGTGTTAAATGATGCTCTTGATGATGGTCGTCGTGTTCTTTTTGAAGGTGCACAAGGTGTTATGCTAGATATTGACCAAGGTACATATCCATTCGTTACTTCTTCAAACCCAATTGCTGGTGGAGTAACAATTGGTTCAGGTGTAGGTCCTTCAAAAATTAACCATGTTGTAGGAGTTTCAAAAGCTTATACAACGCGTGTTGGTGATGGACCATTCCCAACTGAGTTACATGATGAGATCGGTGACCAAATTCGTGAAATAGGAAACGAATATGGTACGACTACAGGTCGCCCACGTCGAGTAGGTTGGTTTGATAGTGTGGTTGTTCGTCATGCTCGTCGTGTAAGTGGAATCACAGATCTTTCTTTAAATTCAATTGATGTGTTAACTGGAATTAAGAAATTAAGAATTTGTACTGCATATAAATATAAAGGTGAAGTAATCGAGCATTTCCCAGCAAGCTTAAAAGTACTTGCTGAGTGTGAGCCTGTATTTGAAGAGCTTCCTGGGTGGGATGAAGACATTACTGGAGTAAAATCACTGGACGAGCTTCCGGAAAATGCTCGTCATTATTTAGAGCGCATTTCTCAACTAACAGGAATTCCTTTATCAATTTTCTCTGTAGGTCCAGATAGAAACCAAACGAATCTAATTCGGGGTGTATTCTCGTAATAATAAAAAGAGTATGTACCAAAAGGTGAAGTCTTTACCTTTTGGTACAAGCTCTATATTATTAAGTACTTTTAAAAATGTTTTATAAAAATAATAAAAAGTACTTGCACACTCAAAATAATCATGATAATATAAATCTTGTCCTTAAGAGAAATACACAAAAAAGAAATTAGTAATTAACAATTGTCAATTGACAATTGACAATTAAAGAGAGCCATTAGCTCAGTTACGAGCAAAACTGCTTGATAAACTACGAGTTGTCTCGACGGATACACTACGAAGCAATACTAGAAGAGGAAGAGACAGGTTACTACAGAGCAGAGCACCGTCCGTAAGTTGCATGAAATACTTACAGTTATAACATCAAGAGCCATTAGCTCAGTTGGTAGAGCATCTGACTTTTAATCAGAGGGTCGAAGGTTCGAATCCTTCATGGCTCACCATTTAATTTTCACTAAATGGCCCGTTGGTCAAGCGGTTAAGACACCGCCCTTTCACGGCGGTAACACGGGTTCGAATCCCGTACGGGTCACCAATTAAATTTAAAAAATGGTCCGGTAGTTCAGTTGGTTAGAATGCCTGCCTGTCACGCAGGAGGTCGCGGGTTCGAGTCCCGTCCGGACCGCCATTTTTTTATAAAGGCTCAGTAGCTCAGTCGGTAGAGCAATGGACTGAAAATCCATGTGTCGGCGGTTCGATTCCGTCCTGAGCCACCATTTTGGAAAGTGCCGGTGTAGCTCAACTGGTAGAGCAACTGACTTGTAATCAGTAGGTTGGGGGTTCAAGTCCTCTTGCCGGCACCACTACATATTAATAATAGCAAGAAACATAAACCTTTCATTTTAGAAAGGCTTTTTTTATGTTCAAGTAATTGGATTTATCTATGGACTTTTTTGGTAAATATGTTGTTGTATTCTTTCCTTTGTATCAAATATTACAGTTTCTTTTCTTTTTTCATACGAAGGGACAAGGGTATCAACTTGTGCTAAAATAAAAAAGGTTGTAGAAAATTGTCTAAATAATGTATTGAAGGGAAATCTCTCTTCTTAAATAACAGGAACATTTCAGGAGGAAACTATGATTCTCGCAAAAAAGAATGATAGATTTAATCGTATAAAAAAATATAAGTCACTGTTTTCACAAATAAAAAGTACTGCTAAGAGTTTCTTAGTACATACTTCACAAAAATCAAAAGCTGTTCTAGGTGTAGCAGTTTGTTCAGCTCTACTAGTAGCATCTCCAGTAGTAGAGGCGACTGATCATGCTTCGTCAACATTAGATACTATTTATCATGTATTTGTAAATGGAGAGCGGATTGGAAGTATTCATGATAAAGAGGAGTTTGAGCTATTAGCTGAAGAAAAGATTGCTGAATTGAAAAAAGAATTCTCATCTTTGCAACTAGTTATAGGTGAAGAAGTAGAGCTAATTCCAGAACGTGTTTTTCGTGCTCGAACAAAAACTGAAGAAACGATGGAGAAGCTAGCTGAAACTTTGACTGTAAAAGCAGAGGCAGTTGCATTAGAGGTAGAGGGAGAAGCACTTCTTTTTGTACCTGAAATTGAAATTGCTGAGGAAGTTTTACGTGCATTAAAGCTACAATATGTTGCTGAAGAACAACTTGAGGCAATTGAAGAAGAGCAACAACTAGAAGAACAACTAGAGCCTGGGGAAAGAATGGTACGTGATGTACAGCTTTCTGCTGGTGTTTCAATTGTCGAAGGACTAGCTGTACCAGAAGATGTATTAAGTGTAAGCGAAGCTGTAAAGCAATTAAATTTAGGAACACTAGAAGAACAGCTATACGAAGTTCAACCAGGAGATGTACTTGGTTCAATTGCAAGCAAGCACGAATTAACAATCGATGGAATTCTTTCATTAAATACAGCTATTACAGAGGATACATTACTTCAGATAGGACAAGAGATAAATGTAACTGCTTATGAGCCACTTGTTACAGTTCTAGTAGAAGAGATAGCAACTATTGAAGAAGAAATTCCGTTCCAAACAGAAACGAAAGAAGATTCATCTCTATGGAAGGGCGATACGAAAGTAACTCAAGAAGGAAAGCCAGGGAAACGAGTAGTAAGCTATGAACTTAAAAAGGAAAATGGAAAGACAATTCAGCGAGCAATTACACATGAAGAAGTTATTGTCGAACCAGTAAATCGAATTGTAGTTAAAGGAACGAAGGAATCTCCATCGAGAGGAACAGGAAATTTAGCTTGGCCAGCAGTTGGCGGCTACATCTCTAGTTACCAAGGTATGCGCTGGGGGAGAATGCATAGAGGAATTGATATAGCTAGACCTAGTAACTACAACATTCTAGCAGCTGACAATGGTACAGTTACAGCGGCAGGTTGGAGAAATGGTTATGGTAATTCAATTACCATCAATCATAATAATGGTATAGAAACGTTCTATGCACATTTAAACTCAATTGATGTAAGTGTAGGAGATACAGTAGGTCAAGGACAAAAGATAGGCGTCATGGGGCAAACCGGAAACTCAACTGGAATCCATCTTCACTTCGAAGTATTTAAAAGTGGTAAACTAGAAAATCCAATGGACTATCTTAATAGATAATTTGGTAATGGAAAAATGCGTAAACAGGGTAATCTGTTTGCGCATTTTTTTATCTTTATAAGGTAGAGGAAGTTAAGAAAGTAGAAATAGTTGTGTTACAAAAGCTAGTAGAGACTTTTGATACTCTTTCTATAATCAGGTGTCCTAGCTATTTGTTTAGAATATGGGGAAAATCCCACTGTTTAATATTTATCAAGACAATGAAAGAAAGGTCTTGTGTGTTAAAATATGAGAGAGTAATGAAAAGAGATATGGGAGCGGATAAATGATGGGAAAACGTATTTTAGTTGTAGATGATGAAAAGCCTATTGCTGATATATTGAAATTCAATCTTGAAAAAGAGGGTTTTGATGTCGTTTGTGCATACGATGGACTCGAAGCGATACAGCAAGTAGAGAAGGAACGACCGGAATTGATCTTACTCGATATTATGCTTCCACATAAAGATGGTATGGAAGTTTGTCGTGAGGTACGTAAACATCATGATATGCCGATCATTATGCTAACAGCAAAAGATTCAGAAATAGATAAGGTACTTGGCTTGGAGCTAGGTGCAGATGATTATGTAACAAAGCCTTTTAGTACGAGAGAGTTAATCGCAAGGGTGAAGGCTAATCTCCGAAGACATCAAACAAGGATAGATGAGCAACAAACAAGCAAAGAAATTGTCGTTGGTGATTTAATCATTCAACCAGATGCATACCTTGTGAAAAAGAGAGATGAAACAATTGAGCTGACTCACAGGGAGTTTGAACTCGTTCATTATTTAGCTAAGCATATAGGACAAGTAATGACGAGAGAGCATTTATTACAAGCTGTTTGGGGTTATGATTATTTTGGCGATGTAAGAACAGTTGATGTAACGGTTCGTAGACTTCGGGAAAAAGTAGAAGACAATCCTAGCTATCCTTGTTGGATTATTACGAGAAGAGGGGTTGGCTATTACCTAAAACATCCTGAACAGGAGAATTAATATGGATAGAAAAGTCGGTTTCTTTAAATCGATACAATTTAAATTAATTATTATATATCTGTTGCTAATTTTGATTGTGTTACAAATTATTGGTGTATATTTTACTAGACAATTGGAACTTCAGCTTGTTTCGAATTACGATACGATGCTAGAGGAACGGGCCAATTTACTAGCCTTTAATATAGAACAAGAAATGACAAAACCACGTGATGATGGAGCATCATTAGGAAGAGATATTAATGTTCTTTTGCGAGAGTTTTTTACAATTGAAAACTCAGAAGTACAAGTTATTGACCAGAATAAAGTAGTGATTAGTACATCGAACCTATTAAATCGTCATATTGTAGGACAACAAATCACAGAAGTTCGAGTGAAGCGTGCATTAGTAGGAACGAAGGATGAAGCAATTTTGCGTGACCCACAAACAGGTCATCGAATGCGAATATTGGCCTTACCAATCAAATCTGACAATGATACAATTGGTGCTATTTATGTAAAAGCATCAATGGAAGAAATATATGAACAAATGCAACAGATCAATAATATATTGGCGAGTGGAACAGCGATTGCTTTGGGGATTACAGCCTTACTAGTTATTTTAATTGCTAGAACGATAACGGTCCCTATTAAGGAAATGAGAAAAATAGCTCAAAGAATGGGCTACGGTGATTTCTCTAAAAAAGTAAAAGTGTTTAGTAACGATGAAATTGGGCAACTTGCTATGTCCTTTAATGATTTAACTATGAAATTAAAAGAGGCAAATGCTACAACAGATAGGGAAAAGAAAAAGCTTAGCTCTGTATTAACACATATGACAGATGGTGTAATTGCTACTGACCAATTTGGTAAGATTATTTTAGCGAATACAAGAGCGGGAGAGCTCCTTAGTATGGAAAATGAGGAAGTTATCGGTGCATCCTTATCAGATATTTTACGACTATCCGAAACCTTCGCATCTGATAGTCTCCATGATTATTCCGAGTCTATCTTATTAGATTTCAGTAATGAAGAGAGAGACTATATGCTAGAGGCTAACTTCTCTGTGATTCAAAAGGATAATGGACCAATAACGGGTTTGATTACGGTTCTTCATGATGTGACAGAACAAGAGAAAATTGAGCAAGAACGTAAAGAATTTGTTGCCAATGTTTCACATGAACTACGAACCCCATTAACGACGATGCGTAGCTATTTAGAAGCTCTAGCAGATGGAGCAATAGAGGATAAAGAAATTGCACCTAAGTTTCTACAAGTGACACAGGATGAAACGGAGCGAATGATCCGCTTAGTTAATGCTTTATTGCAGCTTTCTAAGATTGATAGTAAAGATTATCAACTATCATTTCAAACAACAGACCTAAATGAGCTATTGCATCATATTATAGATCGATTTGAGATGATTGCTAAGGACCAGGATATTGAGTTTGTTCGCTATATTCCATCCTATGAGTCAGTTGTTCACTTAGACCGGGATAAGATTACTCAAGTATTAGATAACATTATTTCTAATGCGATGAAGTATTCACCGCCTAAGGGTAAAGTTACCGTCCATTTATTGCATCAAGGACATAATGTTCGTGTAAGTGTTTCTGATGAAGGTGTCGGGATACCAAGAGAAAGCCAATCGAAAATATTTGACCGATTTTATCGTGTAGATAAGGCTCGTGCGAGAAATATTGGAGGTACTGGACTTGGTCTTGCCATAGCAAAAGAATTAGTTCATGCGCATGGGGGAGAAATTTGGGTTCAAAGTGAAAATGGACAAGGAACAACGATTTTCTTTACACTTCCGTATTCAATTTTTAGGGAGGGGGAAATCCACCATGTTTGATAAGGCAAAGACGATCATTTTAATATTACTTATTGTTTTAAGTATCGTATTGACATGGCAATTATGGACCTTCCAACCTGATTATGCATTGCTCGAAGATACGGGATATATTACAAATGAACCAATTAGTGAAGAGCGTAAGTTACGCGAAGTAATCGTTCCGAGGCAAATGGTTATACATGATAATGAAGCATTATTAAAAGTTCCAGCTACGAATAGAGAATTTACTGAGCTTCTAGACACTTTTTATGGTGCAAAATTGGAGCAATTCACTTCCATTAATGAAGTACCAAGCCAGAATTTCATTGATGAAGCAGTAGAGCTTATTCTACCAGTACAGCTTCCTAGTGAAATACTTTTAAACTTATTTGAAGTAGCCGAAGCAGATAGGGTGTTTCCAATAAACCATGTTGATAGATTGATTTTTTATAAAAATACAATATTAGATCGAGTCCAAGTACGCCTTGTTTCATATGGAGAAGGACGAATTATTGAAGCTTTAACAGATATTCAAATGGCAGACATAACCTTTAATACAGAAGGTTATATTCCAGTGTTTCCTTATCAGGTAGGGTATCGAGCCAATGATGAGAGCTACCAACCAACAATCTATTTACCGTTAGAGGAAGTGGAACAGAAATCGGTATCCTATACGTCTACGTTAATACCTTTCACTCACTTTAAACAAT
Source organism: Bacillus sp. FJAT-45350 (assembly GCF_002335805.1). Classification (NCBI taxonomy): domain Bacteria; kingdom Bacillati; phylum Bacillota; class Bacilli; order Caryophanales; family Bacillaceae; genus Bacillus; species Bacillus sp. FJAT-45350. The sequence continues at coordinate 67,541 of NZ_NISU01000003.1, forward strand.
TATTCTTTAGTGAGCCAACTTCCGTAAAATATCATCGTCAAGATGATGGTGAAGAGTCTTACACTGATGGAAATCGAATGTTAAATATTATTGGTAATGGAAACTTCATGGACTATATTAATCCTGTATATACTGATAACCTTGAAAGAGGGAGTAAGCATATTATCCAAAGCAGTTTTGAGTTTATTAATGCTCATGGAGGGTGGACGGATCAATATCAGCTATTTGACTGGTCGGGAGACCAACCAACTAAAGATGAAGCGGAATACCGTTTGAATTTAAATGGGTTACCTGTTCTAAGTGTATCAGGAGATGATTTAATGTCACTAACTGTTTCTAGAGCAGGAAATCAAACGGCAAGGTATGCAAGGCCGTTATTTGATTTAGATGTCAATCCAATTGATACAAAAAAGGAAACATTACCATCTGGCGAAGTTTTAATTGAAGCATTAGAGCAATGGGAATTCTATGACCGTTCTAGATTAGAACAAGCTGTGATAGGTTACGAAATGAAAAAACGAAATGCTATTGTTACTGTCGAACCACATTGGTATATTTTATACAATGGTGTTTGGCAAAGAGTCCCTTTTCAAGAAATAAATGAACGAGAGGGTAACTAAAATGGACTGGAGTAGAACAAAAACCATTTTCATTGTTGCTTTTTTGCTAGTAAATATATTTTTGACCTATCAATTAAAGGAAAAAAATAATGAGATAAGCTTAATGGTTGAAGCAACAATTCAAGAGATACTAACTGAAATGAATGTAACCATAGAAGCTGACGTTGTGGAAGAGTTCCCAATAGGAGTTTATATAGTTGGGAAACAAAAGCCATTTAGTGAAGAAGAATTGGTAGGGGAGCTTCAGAATCAGGAAATATCAATTATAAATGAAACATTTCTAAATTCAAAGTTAACAGAGCCTTATCCAGTTCAAGTAGAAGAAATAGCATTGGATGTAGATAATTTCCTACGGACTCACGTTCATAGAGGAGATGAGTATCGCTTTGGTTCCTATGACGAAGAGCGAAATGAAATTATAGTTCATCAAATGTACGAAGATAAAAAAACATTTTCCTATGAAGAAATCCAGTTAGTTTTAACTTTAAATAATGAAAATGATATTACAAGCTATCAACAATATTATTTAGAGCTTGAAGAACAAGGTAGGGAACAAGAAATTGTTGCTGCACTCAAGGCAATTGAGATTCTATTAAATGAACGAATCATTGTAGCGAACCAAACTATTTCAACGATTGAATTTGGTTATTATAGCTTATTTAAACCGTTAGGTGATGTTCAAGTGTTTGCTCCAATGTGGAAAATAACAGTGGAAGATGAAAGTTATTTGGTTAATGCTATTGACGGATCAATTCAGCAATTCAATTAAACAAAGCTAGTTACTTGTTCGTTTTTGATTAGGTATGTTTGTACTATAGGACAGTTGTCATGCGGTTGGATTTCCCAACCGCATGATATATTTTAGTAGCACATGGAGTGGTTGGAATGAGTTTACAATTTAGTGTATTAGCTAGTGGCAGTACCGGAAATGCTATCTATGTGGCAACAGATAATCATAGATTACTAATAGATGCGGGGTTAAGTGGTAAGAAGATGGAAGAGCTGATGGAGAAGGCAGGTTGTGATCCAGGACAGCTAGATGGAATTTTAGTTACTCATGAGCATAGTGATCATATTAAAGGAGTTGGAATTTTAGCTAGAAAATACAGTCTCCCGATTTATGCTAATAAGAAAACATGGAATGCGATGGAGAATAACCTTGGAACAATTCCTTTAGACCAGCGTTTTCACTTTGAAATGGAAGAAGTTAAGACCTTTGCAGATTTAGATGTAGAATCGTTTGGTGTATCTCATGATGCAGCTGAACCAATGTTTTATGTATTTCATCATAATGGAAAAAAGCTTGTGCTAGCTACAGATTTAGGGTATGTAAGTGACCGAATTAAAGGAACGATTAAGGGCGCAGATGCTTTTATTTTTGAAGCAAATCATGATTTAAATATGCTTCGAATGGGTAAATATCCTTGGAATGTGAAGCGAAGAATTCTAAGTGATGTAGGGCATGTCTCTAATGAGGATGCTGGATATGCATTAGCTGAGGTAATCGGGGATAATCGACCTAGTGTTTATCTTGCTCATTTAAGCAAAGATAACAATATGAAGGACCTAGCAAGAATGACAGTCCAACAAGTGTTAGAGGAAAAAGGGATTATTATTGGTGAACAGGCTCGACTATATGATACAGATCCATCAAAACCAACAGAGCTAACTTTGGTTTAAAATTGGACTCTCATGGGAAAAATCTATGATAGGTGTGTGAAATTATCAAAATGCCATTAAGATGATAGATTTTTACTATATAGAGGATATAATAAAATCAAAAGTAATTGTAGTGATTCAACTACTATATAAGTGAAAAATGGTGTTTTTCTTTAATTGTTCATTACTATTAGTAAATTTTAAAAAAGCTTTTGGTAAATGAATTTTTAGGAGAAGGATGGTGAATTGATCATGGGTTATTATGATCAACAATATGAACCTCAAACAAGAAGTAATAAAGGAAGTCGCAGAGGTTATGGCTTAGCGGCCTTTGGCGGAGCTGTACTAGGTGGATTACTTGTTTTATTTATGGCGCCAATAGTGTTCCAGACCGGCTGGGGTCCGTCAACAGGTACTGAACCTTCAATGATTAGCCCTTCAGAACAGCAACCAGCAGGACTTGAACAAACTGTTAATCTATCGGTTAATTCCGATATAACAGAAGCAGTGGAAAAAGTATCAAGTGCGGTTGTTGGAGTTATTAATTTGAGACAGTCTAGCTTTTGGGCAGACTCTGGAGCAGATGAAGGAACTGGCTCAGGAGTTATTTATAAAAACTCAGGAGATAGAGCTTTTGTTGTTACAAATCATCACGTAATAGAAGGCGCAAATGAAATCGAAGTCAGCTTAAGTGATGGAACAAGAGTTGAGGCTAAACTTCTCGGTACAGATGTCATTACTGATTTAGCTGTGCTTGAAATAGATGGAGCAGAAGTATCGAATGTTGCTGAGTTTGGTAATTCAGAATCACTAAGAGTAGGAGAGCCAGCAATTGCAATTGGTAATCCATTAGGTCTTCGATTTTCAAGTACTGTAACACAAGGAATCATTAGTGCAAAAGACCGAAGCATTCCTGTGGATCTAACAGGAAACAGACAAGTTGACTGGCATGCAGAAGTATTACAAACAGATGCAGCAATTAACCCTGGTAATAGTGGGGGAGCACTTATTAATATTCATGGTCAAGTTATAGGGATTAATTCAATGAAGATTGCCCAAAGTTCAGTAGAGGGGATTGGATTTGCAATCCCAACAGCAATTGCGGTTCCTGTCATTGAGGATTTAGAGCGATTTGGTGAAGTGCAACGCCCACAAATGGGTGTAGGAATTAGATCACTATCTGAAATTCCAGGCTACCATTGGCAAGAAACATTGAATTTACCGTCAGAAGTAAAAGCAGGTGTATTCGTTACAAGTATTTCACCAATGTCACCAGCAGAAAAAGCTGGCCTAAAGGAATACGATGTAATTGTTGAAATTGACGGTACATCAATTGATGATGGTCATGAATTACGAAAGTATTTGTACACAAAAACAAAAATTGGCGATACAGTTGAAGTCGTTTTCTATCGTGAAGGAAAACGAGAAACAACAACACTTCAATTAACAGAACAACAAAGTTTTTAACATGTGGATAAACAGAGGAAGGGAAATGACCTTTCTCTGTTTTTTTTGATTATTAGAGAAATATCGAGAAGAGACTTTACACATGCTATAATGTAACAATGGATATGAAGGGTGTGAAGATATGTATTATAGCTGTCAAGAACATATTGAATTAGCAATGGATCATGTTATAGATGAACAAGAAGTACCACCAGTTATTGAGAAAGTTGAAGGTGGTTTATCCACAGTTTGTAGTTTCTGTAATGGAACAGCCATATACGTTGTCAAGGAATAAACTTGTCAACATGTTGATATGTGGATAAGTTCTGGGGATAACTATTTTATGAAGGTGGAAAGTGTGTGAATATCTCAATTATTACGGTTGGAAAACTGAAAGAGAAATATTTAAAAGCAGGCATTAGTGAATACATAAAACGATTAGGCTCTTATGCAAAAGTAGAAATTACTGAAGTGCCAGATGAAAAAGCACCAGAGCAATTAAGTGAAATTGAAATGGAACAAGTAAAGAAAAAAGAGGGGGAGCGAATCTTAGCAAAGATTCACCCCGATACATATGTCATTGCATTAGCAATCGAAGGAAGCATGTGGAGTTCAGAACGTTTAGCAAAGGAACTAGACAACCTAGCGACGTATGGCAAAAGCAAGGTGGCCTTTGTTATTGGTGGGTCGTTAGGATTAAGTGATGAAGTACTTAAACGCTCAGATGATCAGCTGTCGTTTTCAAAGATGACATTTCCACACCAGCTAATGAGGCTTGTATTAGTGGAGCAGATTTATCGGGCGTTTAGGATTAATCGAGGGGATGCTTACCACACCAAACCCTAAACAAATATTTGATGTTGATTTTGATACAATAGCATTTAATTTAGTAATTGAAAATGGCAAAATCATAAATGTAAATAGAACAATAAGTTAGACAGTAGGTAAGCAAAATAGATAGCCGGCTCACTTAGATGTGCAAACAATTAAATATCATTGTGAGGGTACATGTCATTTAGCATTTAAATTCTTTTCATTTTATTATAGATATACTAGGTTGTGATTTGGTTTATACCTATATTCGACAAAGTATTTTATGCTTTTCCTTTCTTTTACAAATTTAGTGAGATAAAATAGTATTTAGAATCTAGTGATAATTTTTTCAATGTATTAACTAAGGGGGAAAAGAAATGCCAAATGTAGTTTTTTTTAGCTTTAAAGAGGAAGATAGGGGAGTAGTACTAACTATAAAGGGAAGAGCTGTTAATTCTAATTATTCTGGGTTGAACTTCAAAGTTAAAGACCTTTTAAAACGGTGGAAGACCGAAGATGAAGCTGTAATTAAACAAGCAATTTCAAAGTCAATCTCTGGAACCTCAAGAACAATCGTATTTGTTGGAGAAAAAACTCATACTAGTTATTGGGTTCCACACGAGGTTAAGATGACTTTAGATGCAAAGAAACCTGTTTATGCAATACGATTAAAGGATACCAATGGTAAAGTCCCAAAATGTTTATCTGATAATGGGATACATGTATATGCATGGAGTGAGGAAAGACTTCAGGATTTAGCAACTAGATAGAAATATAGATTTGCTCCATTTTGGAGCATTTTTACTTTGGGAACAATGAAGGAGGTAAACAGATGAGTAAAATAGGTACATGTTTTGTCATAATGGGATACGGTGTCAAAACGGACCCAACAACAGGTAGGGACCTTAATTTAGATAAAACATATAAAAATATTATAAAACCAGCAGCAGAAGAAGCAGGATTGGAATGTATTAGAGCAGATGAAGTTAAACACTCTGGCACAATTGATGTCCCAATGTATAAGCTATTAATAAGTGCTGATGTAGTAATAGCTGATTTATCTACCAATAATTCTAATGCTTTTTATGAACTTGGAGTAAGACATGCGTTACGTCCTAAAACAACGATTGCTATAGCTGAAAACAAGCTTAAACCACCGTTTGATATTAATCATACTGTTATTCACTCATATGAACATTTAGGAATAGACATAGGGTATGATGAAGTTCTTCGGTTTAGGGAAAAACTTGTTAGTACTCTAAATACAATTTTGACTAACAAGGAAGTCGATAGCCCAGTTTATACATATTTAAAGAATTTAAAACCGCCTGTTTTTGAAGACACAAATGAAGACTCATCTTTTAGTAGTAATAATGAGCCAAAGGAGACGTTAGGAAGTATCATCGAAAGTGCAGTAAATGCATTAGAGAAGGATGAATTTTTAACTGCAAAATCTCTTTTTCAAATAGCCAATTCTATTGACCCACAAAATGATTTTATCTTACATAAGCTAGCTCTATCAACATATAAAAGTAAGTCTCCAAGTCATGTAGAGGCTTTAAAAGAGGCCTTATTAATTATTAAGCCACTTGATTTAGATAATACAACAGACCCTGAAACTCTTGGAATTGCTGGTGCTGTTTTTAAACGACTATGGGAGGAATTAAAGGAAGTTGCATATTTAGATAAGTCTATTTCCTATTATGAAAAAGGTTTTTACATAAAAAATGATTACTATAATGGGATAAATCTAGCATATTTATACAATGTAAGAGGAAGTATCGCTGATGATAGTAATAACTTAATTGCTGATTATATAATTGCAAATAGAGTTAGATGTAAAGTGATTAACATATGTGAAAGGCTTTATGGCGATGCTAATTTTACGGACCGAAGTGACCAGTACTGGATTGTTGCGACTTTAGAGGAAGCATATTTTGGTATCCGTGATACAGAAAAGTATATCGAAAAAAGTGAAGTTGCCAAATCACTTTCAAAAGAAAATTGGGAAAGAGAAACAACTGAAGTACAGATTTCAAAAATTGAAACATTACTTGAAAAATCCCCTTTGAAATGAAGAAACTCTTGCAAAAAACATAAGATAAAACATGATATTTATTATTGAACAAGGAGCTTTGATTTCCAAGCTCCTTGCTTTGTTGATATTTATCGTTTTTTAGGGGGATTCCCTTAAAAAATAAATATTTATCTGAAACGTGCACTCGTTCCAAAGTAGTCATACTTATTTGTGATAGGGTTGATTATGCAAGATGCGATAAGCTCGATAAATCTGTTCAAACATAACCATTGTTTTTAAACCAATATCCATTTCCATTGGACTTATGTTAATGATCTCATCAGTAATTAAATTCTCTGTTCCCATTATAATAACCACATCCGACCTTCCTGAAATACCAAAGCTATCTATTTTTTCCGAAAGACCCTCAGAGCTAATCAACTCTTCCTTGCCAGTTGACACAAGGATTTTATATTGCTTATCGGTGATTTTCTTTAAGAGTGATTCCTCATTTTTAAACTTCTGTAATTTTATTTTACAGTACCTACTCAAACGCTTTTCATATTCTTTTATTCCTTCAAGATAAAACTTTTCAATTTTGTCACCTATTATATAAACTTTAAAGTTCACGGCAAGATCTCCATTTTTCTTTTATTGTACAAGATAAGTATTCAATGTTCAAAAAGAAACTAAATAAAAATAAAGAAATAACCATATTTCGAGATATAGTTTCCCACAAATTTTATATTACCATGATATACGTATCCGTTATTCAGCGAAAATAAAAACAACTAGTGGGTGATAAAATGCTTGAAGGGGTTAACAAAGATTCTTTAATCGGGTTATGGTCATATACGGAAGAAAGGTGTTTAGTGTCAAAGCAAATTTTGTTTTTAGATAACGGATTAGGATTTTTTACATGGCAAAGCATTGATGATAATAGATACATTGAGTCATTTTCATGGAAAATTAAAGATGGCTACCTAAACGTACAGACTAAAGGTTTGTACTATCTAAGTTTTGGTGATTTTTTGTATGGGTTCCCTCATAAAAAGTCAGTGTTAATAGACAGAGAAATCAAGGTCAAGTTAACTGGAAGTGAAAAAACAAGTGATCAGAACATTCAAAGGTCAAAGGAATTTCCACTAAAACTCCACGCTATATGTACTGGTAATTTTAAATATGAAAAGAAAAGTATTGCAAATGCAGTTTTAAATAGACTTTATGAAGAAGGAATTATTTAAAATCAATTTAAAGAATAGTTAAATATTTCAAAAAAATGTGTAGGAAGGTGCTTTAAAACTTAGCACCTTCTTTTACTTTATCTATCTCTTTTTTCAAGTTATAGTATGACAAAGCAAATTTCCTATAACCTTTGGAGAGGAATGTGATTAATGTTGGAATTTCCTTTAGAAATTACGAAAGAGGCTATTTTTAACCGTTATCCTTGGTCGAAGCCAATCAATTTAGAGTTAGCTGATGATGAGCAGGAATTTTTCTGTGATCCAACTCCTTGGTCTTTTAATCCACCACAGTTAAAAATGATATATGTAATGTTAGGTGAAGTCGAAGAATGGTATGTCAAGCGAGACTTACCTATTCAGGTAAAGATATTTGAAATCAAGGAAGTAATGGGCCATATATTTGTAGAAATGATTTGTGGGAACTCGGAAGTTGAGCAGATTTTTGAAAAATTTAGAAATATTAACCTTGGTTATTAGTGTTTTAATTATAAAAGGGTGATGTTGCATGGGCAAGATATCGCAGAAAACAATATTAGTTAAATTCCCTTGGGCTAAACCGCAGCCGTTATTTAATGAAATTGATACTCAGGAAGATGTGACTAATAATAATTTTGATTGGAATTTAAATGAACAGCAACTATATCTAGTTGAGGGACTACTTGAAGAAATACATTCATTCTTTAAAAACCGAGACCAATCAATAGATGTAAAAATTTACTATATAGGTGAATTGTTTGATAGGTTGCACATTGATTTCTCAAGTAACACACGAGAGGTATTCATGATAATGGATAAATACAAACAATTTTCTGAAGAGATACTATTAAATGAAGATGATGAAACAGAACAGGATGAAGACTATGATGATATATTCTAGATGTCGTAAAAAGCGACATCTAAATTTTTATGGATGAGTATTTTGTGTTTAGGTGAATCTAGTCATTTAAAATTTATAGTTATTAGCCAAAGTCTTTTAAGGAAAGAAATTATCAAAAATTTTTTTGAGAATAGAATAATTCACGAGAATCATTTGGATAATAGATATATTGACTAAGGATAGGCTTGCCTACAAAGTAATAATAATTAAAACTATTTCGATTACATCATATTAACTCAAGCTATTTGAGCAATATAGCATATCATGATCAACTCAACCTATTCCTTCTTTCACCGAGTTTCTTCTTTTAATCTGATCCTGCCGCAGTAAGCCACTAAAACCACTGGTTCCACACCCACCACGAAACCACATATTCCAAGTCAGTCACATTGAACCATATATCAACTTTTCAGGAGGAGCGTTAAGCGTTCCTCTTTTTGTATTTTGAAAGATTACTTTGAGTTATGGTAACGAAAGTTGTAAATAGGACATGCAGCTTATATAGGGGTACACAGAATATCAAGGGACGACATGACGAAATTAATGGGACATAGGATAAAAGCTACCATAAAAATTTTTAATCACTCATCTATTTCAAGAGATGAGGTATAGAAGGGCGAGGCTAATTAGGTGTAATCGAGTTGGTTTTATACCTAGGACAACCTTAGCTCAACTATTTGGAGTGAAAAAGCATGGTCAAAAGTTTGAATGGTAAAGGAAAAAGTGGAAGTCGGAATCAAGATTTACTTAAAGACGTGAAATTTGAAGATCTTTATAATGTTAGGCTCCTTAGGGGGAAACATCCTAATTTTACTAAAGAAACTTATGTAGTTTTATTTGAATCAAATCTTGCAGGGAATTATGTTAACTCCTATTTACTTCATGAGTTATCTAAAAATGAAGTAAGTAATAGTACTGCGGCTGAAGCTTTTGCAGATTTAGAAGTTAGTGGGTATATAACAAGACAGATTTTTTCTGATATGGTTACTTATGCAAACTTTTTAAAACTACATGGTGAGTTTGAACAGGTTGAAAATTTAATTCCATATTTAGGGGATGCTTGTGACTCATCAGAGTCATTGGATAACTTAAAGCAATTTGAGAATTATATATTAGCCAATCTTGAAAACATACCACATCTATCAAATGGTACATTTGATCCAAAGTCACATGGTGCAGTTATTCTTGATAGAGAAGAAACTGTGGAAAAGTATGATGGAGTGTCTGTAGGGGTAACTAAAAATACTTTAATGAATCTATTCATTGAAGGTTATGATGAGTCTGGTAAGTCAAACGATAATCATTTAAACGGTCGTCTGAAAGCAATCATCAAAGGATGGATCGCAAAGGGAATTTGTATATCTAAAACAACAGGTCGAAATCAAGAAGTAATTTATAAACCATCAAAAGAAATTGGTAGTGTGAAGTTGTATGTTATTCATTGTCCAAGAGTAGAAGAGGAGGTTGTAAAGAATGACCGTAACTAACATGAAGTCTTATGAATGGGGTATGGGGAGACCAGTTCTCTCCGTCATTCCATATGTTGGTGGGAAGAAGGGGCTTGTGCGAAATATTAATCCCATTATCCACTGGTGTGCCGAGACATTTGGTTTAAAGGGATTAATTGAGGGATCAGCTGGTGGAGCTAGGATGATGTTAAATACAAATCCAGCCATGTTTGAGCATAGAATTTTAAATGATGTCGACCTCTCTCTTTGTAAGATGTATGCTGTCCTCGGTGATGACATTTTAGTCTATGAACTTATTGAAAAATTGCACAATCTTGGTTATTCCGAGGAGGTATTCAATAAAGCGGTATTAGATAGAGAACTAGATGGTGAACTAGCTGATAGAGATATCTACGAGAGAACATCTGATTGGGTAACTGCAGCTGCACATACGTATATATGTGCGCTTCAAAGTAGAGCTGCAAATATGAAATCGTATGATTACTTTTCCGAATGGTTACACAGGGGTTCATATTTTGAAAGAATTAAAGGATTAGATAAATTTCTGCCTATACTGTCTGACGTTGAGGTGACACATGGGGATTGTTTGGACCTAGTTGACGAATATTATGACCGATCCGATTATTTTATGTATCAGGATATGCCTTATGTTCCTGAAACAATGGAGAGTGAGAACCACTATAAGTATAACTGTTCAAGAGAGAAACATGAGATTTTAATAGATAAAATGATTGGAACGAAAATGAAGGTAGCATCTAGCAGTTACGCCAGCGACATTTATGACCGACTACTGGATCACGGTTGGAGTAAACTTTTTCTAAAAATGAAACATGTTTCTATGGGAGGTACAGGTCGGATGGCAGCAGAGTATTTGTACATTAACTTTGATTTACCGTACGAATTGGAGTTGAAGGTTTCATCCATCTTACCAATTTTGAATAACAGTAAAACTATGTGTTTCATTTAAAAAGGTAGAGACGATATTTTTGTTGATGGATAAAAATGTAAGTTTTAATTATCATTTAAAAAATTTTTAGAAAAATACCTCTTGGTATTTTTTCCACAATAGCTTCAATTTCGTTTCTATTTTATAAGGGGTTCTTACTACTCTACGGTTGTATTTTAGTCGCTACAATCGCTAACCATTGCCCTTACGTTTCGAGTGGGGTATAGCCTTTAAGTCCAGTAATATCAAGGGTTTTGGGATTTTAATTTATTTGTAGTTTTTTTAGAAAAGACTTTATTTAAGCTATAACTGATGGTAACATACATACAACAAAAATAGTTATTTTATAACAAAAAAGTTAAAATAGGTTATTTTGAGGAGGTGCAAAATAATGCCAAAGAAGTTTGCTTATTTAGGAGCAAGAAAGTTTCAGGAACTAGAATTATTCAAAGGAGTTGCAAAAGCTGACCACTATTATATTGATTTAGTTGATAATGCTGGTCGTTCTGATTTAAAGGAGCTAACTAAAATGTTAGAAACTGTTGATTCTAGTGACACGGTTATAATTCAAAGTTTTACTAATTTCACGTCAAGTCTACAACAAATCTACGAGTATATTATGTACTTCAAACAAAAGGATATTAAACTAGTAATTCTAGACCAAACGTTCAATGAGAAGGCTTTTCTTACAGAGACGGGGTTTCAAATTTTAAAAAATGTTCTTGAACTACAAACAGAATTTGATAGGGAAGAAAACTACAGGTCAAAGAAGGCTGGGAGAGGGTCATATCCAAACGGCTTTTATGAGGCATTTGTGTCTTATAAGAATGGTGAACAAAAAGCGAATGATGCCGCTGAATCTCTAAACATTCCAATTCATCAGTTTTATAATGCGGTAAGGGCTTTTAGTTAAGTTACTAACTGCTGAACAATTTAAGGAGGTGGTAAAGGGTGTAGCAAAAACAATAGCTTTTACCAGTTAGTAAAATACAGGGATTTTAATCGCTGACTTAAAAACAGGAGGTAATTTCCATGGATAGTTATAAAGATATTAAAATCGAAGATGAAGAAGTTGTAGAGCATTGGCGTGAATGGGAAGCTATTGAGGATGAAGAAAGTACTGAAATTGAAATTAAACGTAATTGGGGCGATAAGCAAATCGCATTAGCAACCATGAGAAAACGTAAGAAAAAGCTTGTAGAAGGGGTTTATGAGTCGGTATTTGAAGAGTATACACACCTTGTTCATAGAACAACAGGTAAATGCACCCATTATAATAATCGTAAATATTATCATGAGGTAAGAGGCGAGTGTATCTATTTAATCGATTACTTTACAAAGAAAGAAAAGGTAGTCTATGATGGTAAAGGTTTTATAACGACTTCGGGTGACTGGCTAATGGACAATAAACAGCCATTGAGTGACAAGGATTCTCTTGGAGTTCTATACCCTGTAAGTGATTTAAGAGTAAGTAAGTTATGTTTGAAAAACTCCCAAATCATTACTTCTCTATTTTGGGGTCAGAAAGTAATTGACCAAGCAATCGATGGGGAGAATAGAAGAACACATGATATTAACCATAGGAATTTAGAGCATGACGATGATCGACCTGAAAACTTAGAGATTGTGACACTAGCAGAAAATAACGAGCACCGAAAGATTATGACGAAGCTAAAGAAGGACAAGTTTAAGAAATTGCAAGACGAATAATTGTAGTTCCATTATAGTAGAATAGTTTGAAAAGGAGATTCATTTGGTGAGTAGTACGTATAGTAATTGCAGAACGAAGAAGTGGGATTCACTAGTAGTAAATGTAAAGCGAGGTGTCATCTAGACATCTCGCTATTTTAGTGTTCTTTTTTGGTATTAACCATGTTAGTCAATAAAAGTATGAGTTACATTATTATTATCGTATACTTTATATTCATTCAACACAATGTTGTTCGTTTTTTATATATAAATGTTGAGGTGGTATTCATTTCAAGTTAACTACAGCATTGCTTGATGAGGAGGGGTATGGAGGGTTTTCATTTATTGCAGACAGTAATAACTGATGGAAACGATAGCATTCTTACAATCATAGATAAGCCATTATCTAAGCAGGACATCTTTGTTATTTTTGGTGAAGAAGAATTCAATCAGTTGTTATCAATGATGTTGCCATGGGAATATTAATTTTGGTAAGAGGAAAGAATAGATTCTATTTCACTATTTTGCTTACAATCCGTGACTTCATCGCAAAATAATACAAAAGCATTTGTAAATATTGCAAGTGATTAGCAATTAAAAAGAAAAGACCTTTTCAGTAATACGATAATAAAACTTAGGTATTTCAACCTGTATATAAAAACTGAACACAATGATTATAGCGTTTACTGATATTTGGAGAAACACCGAATACCAAATTATAGCGTTTTTTAAGATGTATATAATTACCGAACACCAGGGAATACAGTTTACCAATATTTATAAAAAATCCGAACACAATACATATCTGATTCCGCAAAAATTTATTAAAAGCGAAAACAATGTTGTTTCTTGTTTAACAATCTGTTTCGACTAAGCAGCTATAAGCATTATGTAATAGTATTATCCTGTTAATATTCTCTGGTTTTGACGTGAAGGGTATTACTTTTGTAAGTTGTGTACCAACATACCATTTGCCACTAAAATGAATAAAAGCAATGAAGAGTTAGGTCGTAGAGATCTAGCTTATTTTTTGTTTATTTATTTCCAGTTCATAAATTTTCCGTCTACTTTAAAAAGGGAAAGTTAGAGTGGTTCAATTTCTGCATGTTAACGGAAGTACATTCAACACATGTTAAAAATCAATGTTGAAAAATGAAGAGTTTTTCTAAGAGAATTTTTCATATTATAGAGAATTAACCAAACAAATATTACAGTACTTGAGATTACACTTAAGCAATTTTTAGATTAGTTTAGATCGGCAATTTTTCTTTTTCGAGAACGCTTGTGGCTCTAGGGGTTAAACAGAAGCAAAATAAGAAAGTAAATTGGATTTACAGTATATTGGAAATTTTCTTTGACCATCTGTTTAATTGCAAAAATGGTATTCTATTTTATTGTTTTAAGATGACTTGTTTTTCTTATGATTCAATCAATATGTTTTGAACTAGAAAGGATGAAAGCGAATGAAGAAGATGTTGCTATGGGAAAAAATACACTCAGCTTTATCAGGAATTGAAGATAAATTAAATTCTCAAAATTACTCTGACGAATCTAGAGAATTAGAAGTCCGTAAGCAATTTGCATTGGCAGAACTGTTTTCAGTCATCGATTTAATCGGTAACCTGACAGAGAATTCAAAAGTTAAGTATGAACTGTGGTTGAACAGAGGATACAAGGGGAAAAAACGAAAAGAAATTTCAGATAGTTTAGGCATGTCAACTGATGCAATAAGAGCCTCAGTTTTGTACTTTGATAATCGGCTAGAATTCTTTGTAGGTGAAAATATAGTTGGCGATATAATGAGCTGTAATTCAAACGAAGAGCTTAAGAAAATTGTAGACCAATTTAGATATAGAGTCGGTTCAATAAAAGCGTACTTTAGATAGTCATAGACACCATCAATTCAGAAAGGGGTTATAAGATGCTAATTTTCAGAAAAGTTGCAAGAGCTGTTAAAGAAGTTCAAGGCAATCTAAATGATCAGAATTTATATAACGAAGATGAAAGGCAACTTGAACAGAAGAAATTAGACGCACTAATGCTTATCGTTGATTTCATTAATAAGCAAGAATATCTGAGTCATCAAAAATCAAAAGAAAGATTAAAATACTTCTTAAAAAATAAATTAGACTATGAGAAAGCTAGACTACATTTTAACACATCTAAAAATTCCATCGAAGCATCTGTCAGCTATATAGGAAAAAAACTAGAGAAATTAATTGGTCTAGACACAATTGATATGATTCTCGAAGGACGAATTGATGAAGCTCTTACCCAGTTTCATATTGGTACAGGAAAAGTAAAGACAAGTGATTGGTTTATTGAAGGGGTTCATAATTATCTTCCTGAACCAAAAAAAGATATTTTGCTTTCATTTGAAGATTGCCAAGAGGAAATCACTCTTTTAGGAATGTTCTCCCATTTTTATCTAGAAGATTTGTTTAAGTTGTACAACGCTGATAAGTTATCACATTTACTTTATGTATTGAACAGCACTGATGCAAAAATTGCTGATGAACGGGAAATTTTGTGTCGGCTTATAAATGGCGATTTTAGTAGAAAGAATGCTGATGCCGACGTACTTAAAATGAGTGTTCAAGTAAAAAAGGCTATTAAAGAGTTGCAGAGCAAAAATCCATTTGATGATCCTAAACTGCAGAAAGGGTGAATAAAATTGTTTATCAATACAATTGAACGCTACAATCCTCCAGTGGAGAGTCAAGTACATTTTTTAGGGAGCGAGTTAGAACCATTATCATTTAATAAAATGCTGGAAATCACTTCACAATCGTATACGGATAAGGAATGGTGTAAACTCGCTTATTCTGTTAGTAAAAGTGGATTACAATCATATACCAATGAGCAAATGACAAAAATAGTTAATCACAAAAAATCTGACGGCAGTTGGAACTTTAATGACAAGGTTGTAAATTGTTTATTTTACGAGACTTCCCTGAGACATCCTGGAGTGTCTGCTTGGACAAAGGAATTCAAATTCTTTACGGGATTAGGGAGTAGATTTCTTGGTGCAGTAGGAGTCAACACAATTCACCTTGAGGCCGATGTTAGTGAAGGCATGATGTTAAGGCGAGTTGGTGATTTGGTACAATACACTCTTCTTAGCGAAAGTCCCTTTAATAGACTTTTAATTGCATTGCATAAGCCTAACTGTGATGATTGGGAGCTTGTGTATGCTGAGGCAATCATAAATCCATATGTTAATAGAAGTAGACCTGTAAATATAAGCTATTTTTCCAGGCCAAGTGAGTTCTTTAAGGCACTATTAAGTGGAGAAAAATTAAACAGTGTGGAACATAAGCGATATGAAGTGAGAGTGAGAGTAAGGAATTAGTAAAAGCGTAAAAAACATTAAGCTAATTAATATTAAGTGCATTATCTAGTGGTAGGTATAAATGAAGAAATGAAATTTTAAACTCTATAACGGAAATATAAAAACAGAAGTAGTGAGTTGAGGAATATCTAGTTTTCTTTATTTTGCTGTTGTGGGTTAAGTTGTATCAAGTTAATTTCAAATGCAATAAATAGTCTGTGAGTAAAAAGATAAGGGTTCTTTATAAAAGGGAAACATCTTACTCGAAGCTACCGAGCAACCATAATGAGTTGGATTTTGATATTAGTAGATTTCAAGAGATTATTTATTATAAGCATGACAAGACAATGAAAAGGGGTAATAAGCCATGTCAAAAAATAATGTATCACACTATAAAGCAATTGATGATAACCTTTCTGTTAAATTCATTAAACCTATTTACATCCCTCTTGAAGATGAAAAAAGAGATGAAGTTGGGCAAAAAGTGTACAAGGATTCAAGTTATGCAAATCTATTAATGTCTTTGGCAGTTGATCAGGGACTAGTATCAAAGAAATGCTTAACTGCAGTTACAAAATTAGATATTCAAGACCCAGATGTCACATGTATAAAGCAATTCAAATTCTTGGAAGATTACGGGTTGGGAGCTAACTTTGAGGAATTAAATAGGTTAATGGATGACCATGAAATTAACAGTAACAGCCATATTAATGATTTATCAGTTAATTTGGGATTAAGCTTGTATGCGGTAGAGTTTAAGGATTTGAGTCATAAGGAAATGTTAACCCACAATGAAAGTGATGTTATCTTTAGAATAGCCCAAAAGTATGGTGAGCCAGGTGTATATGTTTCTTATGCATTGGATGAATTAATAAATGGTGTTGTGTTAATACCGTCACAAAAAACAATTTCAAAAGAGGCTTTTCATTATTTTTATTTGCTATGTTCACATTTATAAGAGAGGTCACCGACCTCTCTATCATTTTACATTCAGCAAGATTCTTGCTGAAATAATGTGCACTTTTAAAAAATATAAAAAATAATAAGTAGTTTATCTAAAACTGCTTGCCCAAACTTCACCCATTTACTATACAAGTCGCTGGACGTATTGTAAACTGACAAATCAAAATAGTAGAAATGGGTGAAATAAATGAGCAGGGTTAAGCGGAAACTTTTTGCAGCATACGGTGAATGCATGAATGTTGACCATATGATCTCTACATGTACGGAAGCATATCCATTTGCTTGGGGAGTAATAGAAGACCATAAATTAGAATTTAGATCATTTGTTAACTTGAGGAAATCCAAAGCTTGTCAGGCCCCTGTTGTATTGTGGAGTGTGACTCAAGAAGATGAAGAGGTACTTGACAGTTCTGAAGGAATGGAATTATATAGAAAAGATACTATCATTGTAAAGCTAACCGATGTAAATGAACAAGTCGCACCTTATGGGGTTAATCACTATAACGAGGGTATAGATGCCTTCGTTTATAAAATGAAAGATGAAGGAATATTGCCAGAGCAAGCTCCAAGTCTGGAGCACTATCAAACTATTCTTCAAGGTTATCGTCATAATGATATTGACCCAGAACCTTTAGCAAATGCGATCATCATAACAGATGGCAAATTTAAATAAATTATAGTTGATGCAGATCTGATTCAATAAAAAGGTATGACAGAAATTTTTTACCATCATACCTTTAATAAAGTCAATGTAGTGTATATTGTTTGTGAAACAACATACTAATATACCAGCCTAAAAGGCGATGCACAACTTACGTTTCTCTTAGTAATTTATGCTTACTATTAAACAGATAGAGGCAAAAATAGAACCAACTTAACGAAATAAATATTGCAGCTAGAATATCAGTTGGAAAATGTGCTCCTAATACTACTCGGCTAATGGGTATAGTTGTAAGAAAAAAAATCGAGATAATTAAGAGAAGACTTTGAATTACACGAATTCTAATATACTTACAACAATAAAGAATGAATACAAACAATATTATACTACGCATGGTATGTCCGCTTGGGAAACTATAAGAAATTAAACCAATGGATTGACCAAAAGTTTCAACCATTACAGTTTCAGCGGGACGTTCACGTTGAAACATTATCTTTAATAGCAGGTTTAATAAAACACCGCCAGAAGACAGAATAGCAAAGCACCAAAACAAATTCTTTTGATTTGTAATCCAAAGGAATACAAGTAGTATCGTTGAAATAAGGAGTATAGCCTCAACAGATCCAAGCTCTGTAATCGTTAACATCAAACTAGTAAGAAATGTATTTTCGATTGGAGTTGTTATATACGTATCAAAACCAATAGTCAGTTCATTAACAACTAAAAGTGACATAGTAATAAATAGTAGAAAACATAGTAGACTGATTAATAAAAAGTTTTTTTGCAAAGAATCAACTCCATATAAACTAGTACAATTAGTACAAGCATTAAAAAGAGAGAAAATACATTATATAATTCTCCCTTTTGTTTTTGAATACTAGCTAAACGCTTTAATACCTAATACGAAATGAACAAATAGAAAAACGACAACCATTAATCCAATTCCAAAAAGACAACCTATTAAAGGTTCCTTGATATTATCATCATTATGTTTTTTTTCCATTCTATATGTTCTCCTTTCACTTTAAAAATTATTTACCATGAAAGTTGAATGTTAGTAGAATAGAGAACTCTGGTATTTAATGATTAATAGATTTAGATTTGTTTTCATACTTTGAATTGAAAAGCTGAAAAGACCTTTCGTGGGAACCTGATAAAGATTGGGATATACACTTGAATCTACATAGTTACATTTAATTCTATAGTCTTTATCATTGCCAGCATTAATGTTTACTACTGTATTTGTATGGAAAAACGAAGATAAATAGTTCCCTTCAACTAAGCTACTAGTATTTGAATCGTCATGGCTAGTAAGTATGAAAGTGAGTAGTATAACATTCATTATAAGCTTTATTTTCACATGGGTAATCTCCTAGTGATCGTGTATTTCAATTATAGTATACTATAATTATGGAATTAAGACATGGGAAAGTGAGGTGTTTATTTTTGAAATATTTGGTTTATTTACTTATTGCATCTACTTTATTAGTAGGGTGTAATAGTAATATAAGTAATGATGAAGTGGCAAACATATCTGCCGAAGTAAATAAAGAACAAAATTTTGTAGAAGAGCACGAAATTAACAATTACCGTTGCTATAGAAAAATAGACATTAATGAAGCAAGTATTGATGAATTGAAAAAAATTGTTCATATCAATGAAGAAAGAGCGATGGAGATTGTTGATAATAGACCGTTTATTGTCATAGATAGTTTAACTTTAATACGAGGGATTTATGGTGAAAAACTTACTGATATTAAACGGCAAGATTTAGCTTGTGTAGAAAGAAATTTATAAATAAAAGAACCCAAATCATAAAGGAAAATGACTTGGGGTTAGTGAAATAAGTAAAAAGTTGAATAATTCTTTATCTTATAATAGCTGGCTGGGGTAATGGGCCATCTCCATTTGAATAAAAATCTGGAACTTCTCCAGGTACGAAGACCATCCCCACTGGTACGGTTGTTTTAACTTTGTCCGTTCTTGTTGCAAACGGAATTATAACTTGAGATTGCACCTCTAAATCCATCGATACTCGAATCCACGTATTATTGATTCCTATTGGTTTTGTCTCTTCATTTAGTTCAACATCTACATCACCAATCGTAGTGAATTTTACAGGAATTAATGGTCCTAGCTGTGAAAGTAAGGCATTATTTGTCGCAAGTCCTAAAGGGATATTATGAATAACCCCCGGAACATCTGTGTCTTCAGGAATTTCCTCTTCATCGAACATTTCCAATTTGTGTAATTCTCCATCTTCCATTAACTTTAAATAATATTGTGCATTAGATACAGCGTTTGTAACAACTTGATTATATACATTCGCATCAAAGCCAATCGAAGAGATTTTACCAAAATTATCTTTTTCAATGTTTATAAGTTGATTCATGTCGACGTCCCTAATTGTCGTTGATACTGCATGATTTATTGCCGAGGTAGCGATTTTTTGTGTTTCTAAATTGGCAATCTCCAATAAAGTTGGACGAATGCCACTCTCAACAAGCCAGAGTCCTTGTAATGTTAGTACAATAAATATAGCAAATGATATTAAAAGTACGTACCTAAAAGGTAAAGGTCCTTTCTTTGGTCTAAGGTTGAATTTCTTTCGAAAGTACAAGACCATCCCTCCTTATGTACAATATATAAAAGAAGGGGGAAGAACAGAACTATTGATTTTTATAAGATATCACTCATAATTTAAAATTTGATTTAATGATACCTGCTTCAAACGCTGATTTTACTACAATAAGAATCAACGGTCCAATGAAAAGACCAACAGCTCCAAACAACATTAACCCAAGGAAAAGTGATATCAACGTAGCTAGTGGGGATAATCCAATTTGTTCTCCCATTATTTTTGGTTCCACAGTGCGTCTTATTACTAATAAAATAATTGATAAGATTCCTAATTTAATTGCCATTTCAAGGTCTCCAGAAATAAAATAAAAAACGGTCCAAGGCCCCATAATAATGATCGATCCAATTAAAGGGATTAGATCAATAACCCAGATGAGAATTGCCATTGCTAAAGCAACTTCAGGTTTAATAATAATTAACCCTACGTATGTGACTAAGAAAATTGGTATACTTACTAAAAATTGTGCTTTAAAAAAGCCAATAATAACTTTCTTGAGACGTGAAATTATAAAGCAAACTTTATCCGCTGTATCTTCAGTTAGGAAGAAGAATACTGTTTTTTTTAGTTTAGGTAGATTTACTAGAAATAAGAACATACTTATTAAATAAACCAATATAGCCACAAGATAATTTGGAATATTTAATATAATATTGGTTATTGTTCCAAATAAATCCAAATTAATGAAGTGAACTCTTATTTTTTCTATGATCCCTATAACATAGAAATTAATTTCTTTTACAATATCAAGCGGTATGTCTTCAAACTTATTTTCAAGATTACTTAGTATGTTGAACCACACAACCGTCATGTGATGAAAGTAAACGGAGATATTTTGTGAGGCATATGTAATATAAGTAATCAATTTAATCGTAGAAAAAAATAAAACAAAACCTATTGTTATAAAAAATGTAGTGAATGTAATAATTGTTGAAAATGTTCGATTTATCTTCCATCTATGTTCTAACAGTGTGACCACAGGGTTTAAACAGACTGCTGATGTCCATGCAAAAATAAGTGGATAACTGACTGGAAGGATAAAGTAGCTTATAAGGAATAGGAAAATAAGGACTACTCCTATTTTTATATTTTTATTTAACCAATAGTTCAATAAAAACAACCTCTATTCTGAAAAATGATGTATTTCAAAGTTATTCCTTAGATATCCATAAAGATATTATCTTAGTCAACTATATTTTATACTATAAAATCTTAGATTAGCTATAATCAATTAAATAATTTTGCTTGAATATACTATACGATTTTACTCAGAGAGGAAGTATATTTATTCAAATGTGAACACCAGAACACTCGACCTTATTCTTCATTGAAATTTTACAAATTTTTAAATTAATGTTACTTATTTTATGATACACTAATAATTAAGTAACATTAATTTTAGGAAGGAATTCTTAAAGTGGAATATGTAGATCCTATTAAAGATATTAAAAAAATTAATGAAATCAAAAAGGTATTGAATAAACAATCAAAAAGAGATTTCTTATTCTTTGTTCTTGGTATTAACTCAGGAATAAGAATTAGTGACTTACTCAAGATAAAAGTAGACGACATATGTGATTGTGGGAGGGTCAAAGAGTTTCTATATATTCAGGATCCTAGTAATGGAAAAGTTAAAGCCTATTATTTAAACAATAAAGTCAAGCAAGCTTTAGAGAATTATTTATCAAATACGAACATAATCAAAGTTGACTATCTCTTTAAATCAAAAAAAAGTGAGAAGCCTATTACACGACAGCAAGCTTATAGAGTTATTAATAAAGCAGCAAAAGAAGTAGGCATAACTGGAAATATAGGGACACACACATTACGAAAAACATTCGGTTATCATGCGTACAAAAAAGGAATTGCCATTTCAATTCTCCAATCAATCTTTAACCATTCATCCCCTGCTGAAACATTACGCTATTTAGGTATTGATAAAGATGATAATCATCTTGTAAAAGTAGATGTAAATTTATAGCGAAATAGATATTTTTTTGAGAGGAGTACTACTGTATATGTTAGATTCAGTTTTTACCACGGACTATTTCATCCTATTAAGTGCACTTTTATTAATTATTGGTGTATTAACAGCAAAGTTTTCTACTCGACTCGGAGTACCTGCACTTATACTATTTATACTCGTTGGAATGATTACTGGCAGTGATGGATTGGGTCTAATCCATTTTGATAATGCAAAAATGGCTCAGCTCATTGGGATAGTTGCTTTAGTGATTATCTTATTTGAAGGGGGATTACAAACTAAGTGGTCTACTGTGAAATCTGTAGCAACTCCTTCATTATCACTAGCAACATTAGGTGTTATCCTTACCACAGTTGTAGTTGCCGTTGCGGCTAAACTAATCTTAGGAGTGACATGGTTAGAAGGATTTCTATTTGGGGCGATTGTTGGTTCTACTGATGCAGCAGCCGTTTTTGCAGTATTAAAAGGACAAAATGTTAAAGCGAGACTTGGGGCAACACTTGAGGCTGAGTCTGGTTCAAACGATCCCATGGCTGTCTTTCTAACACTTTCCCTCATTGAGTTAATGATGGTTGAAGATCCTGTTTATTTCCTGCTAGTTGGTTCATTTTTCTGGCAAATGGGTATTGGTTTAGTAATGGGCTTGGTATTAGGGAAATTAGCAGCGTATGCAATCAATCGTATTAATTTAGATTCGAGTGGATTGTATCCTGTTTTTGCTCTTGCCTTTGCCTTATTAACTTACAGTATTACTGCACTTATAGGTGCAAGTGGATTATTAGCAGTTTATGTGGCTGCATTAATTATTGGAAATTCAGATTTAACTTATCGTCAATCTATATTCAGATTCAATGAGGGTTTTGCATGGATGGCACAAATATTAATGTTTACAATCCTTGGTCTTTTAGTATTTCCGAATCAATTGTTAACCTTAGATGTTATTATCAAGGGTTTATTACTATCTTTTATCTTAATCATTATTGCAAGACCTCTTGCCGTCTTTCTATCGACAATTAAAATGGGCTACAACCTAAAAGAGAAAGTATTTCTTTCTTGGGCAGGCTTAAGAGGAGCTGTCCCGATTGTACTAGCAACTTTCCCAATGATTGCAGGATTAGAAAATAGTCAGTTGTTTTTTAACGTCGTATTTTTCGTTGTATTTACATCAGCGCTCATCCAAGGCTCAACCATTTCTATATTTGCAGAGAAGCTCGGGTTAACTGGACCCAAAAGAACAGAATCAATGCATTCATTAGAACTTGTCTCTATAGGAAAAGCAAATGCAGAAATTATTGAATTTGAAGTGAGTGAGGAGTCTGTTATAACAGGTGAAACTTTAGCTGATATTCAATTTCCGAAAGATGTTCTTATTAATGCCATTATTCGCAAGGGAGAGCTTATTACTCCATATGGTGAAACAAAAATAGAAATTGGCGATATCCTCTATATCCTCGTTTCACGAGAAAGTAAAAAAGAATTAAAGCTATTGCTAAATTCAAAAAGTAATGAAGTAGTATAAAGTTGATTCTATAGAATTGTAAGTAATATGAAAGGGGAATGAGTGAATAATGGGAATTTCAAAGAATGCAAAATTAGTTGTAACGGTTATTGCAAAAGAAAAAACGGATAAGATATTAGAGGCTATTGAAAACGAAGGGGTTACAAAAAGTACCATTATCTTAAGTAGAGGTAAAAGTGAAAATAATCCTACATTATTTTTGGGAATTACAATCGAACCACAACGGGAAGTAATTTATACACTAGTTCCAAAGGAAAAAGCGGACAAAATATTTAATGTCATCACGGAAGCAGGAGATCTAAATAAGCCACTTCAAGGATTAGTTTTTATTCTCGACGTAGAAAAAGTCGGTGGAATTGATCTAAGTATGTTTAAAGAAACAAACTAGTTAGTAGAGAAAGCACCTTTTGTTAAAGAGGTGGTGAACTTATAATTAAGTAAAGAGATTATAAGGGATTGATAAGATGGAAAACATAAAAAAATACGGAATTATCTTTATTACGATTGGCACTTTAATAGTGATAGGTAGAATATTTGTGACAGGACATTTTCATGCAACAGGTGAAAAAATAATACCTGAATTAACGTTAATTGTGAGTTTTTGGATGAGTGTATTATCTATAGGTTTAGGAATATCAATGCTTTCGGAATGGAATCAAGAAAAAAAGAAGAATTAATTTAGTATAAAAAATATAATTGTACACGAAATGGTAGGGGAAAAATAAAATCAGTGAGTTCTAACTAAATATTACACTAGATCCCAGTATTGTAAATACTGACGATTCCCTTGGAATTATTCTGAAAAAAGTAACTAGAAGAGACTCTGTAAATCGTCAGTTATTGTGGTTGATACTAATAATAAATTAATAGGGATTATTACTGTAAAAGAATTACTAAAGGTTGTGGCTATTATAAATGTATTCATAAAGGAAAAACGACATCAAGAGGTAATATTTTTAACTCTGTTTCAAGAGATACAACTGCGAAAGTTTTAGTGTTATCTCCAATATCAGTTAGAAAAAACGATAGTTTATAAAGCACTTGAGTTATTTGTCATACATGGTCTTGAAGAACTTCCAGTTGTTGTCATCGGTGATCTAGGTGCTTTTGAATTATTACAGGAAAAAACTTCTAAGCCTTTTAATGTTCCAGGTAACAATAAATGCAATTGATAATAATAAATATAATTGAACATTATACATTGCATTTGTGGCAAACACTTAGCGTAACTGTGAATAAATATTTTATGAGAAGAGATTGTTAATCACTCACCTCTCAAAGTGGACTAAATTTAAGAGGTGATAATAGATAATACTGTTTAGAATTATTAAGCAGCATTATTTTAGTCTAAAAAGGTACTCCTTTTTGAACACTTTTTAATTTGGTATATATCGGTGAATATCTAATAAATATTGTACTTAATGAACACTATTTGCATATTGACCTTTATGGACTATCAAGCTAACATACAACCACTTTATAATAGGTGGGGGTAATAATTATGCACATTTCTTTCGGCTATATCAGGGTATCGACAAAAGACCAAAATTTGGATAGGCAGGTTCAAGCATTAAAAAATTACGTTACTGATGAAAAGTACATTTATAGCGATAAGGCTAGTGGTAAGGATATGGAACGTGACGGTTTTCAAAATATGCTTAAAGCTATACGATCAGGTGATACGCTTTATATTAAATCGCTTGATCGTTTAGGGCGCAACAAAGTACAAATTAAGGAATACCTAGAGTACTTCAAAAAGAATGGAATTAATGTGAAAATCCTAGATATGCCAACTACAATGCAAGAGCATCCCGAAGGACAGGAATGGATCTTGGAAATGGTTAACTCTATTTTAATTGAGGTATACACTACGCTAGCTCAACATGAGCGTGAAAATATTTTGATTCGTCAAAAGGAAGGAATTGCAGCAGCGAGGTCTAAAGGTAAGCACTTAGGTAGACCTGTGATGGAACTGCCTAAAGAATGGTCTAAATATTATAAGCAATGGAAGTCAGGTGAAATAAAGGCAGTGGAATTTATGAAGGTTGTAAATATGAAGAAAGCTACTTTTTATAAGAAGGTAAAGGAATATGAAGGGTCACGAGTTCGAAATAAAAATGCCATATAATGTTTTACTGTATGAGCTCACTTTAGGATGTTAAACGTTAGTTACTATTTTTATTTAATTTTACCAATGTTATATTTGAATTTTGAACTAATTTTAAATTTCTTCTGGAGTTAATTCCATTTTTGGAGTAGAAAGCAAAGGTTATCAATAATGAAAGAGGAAAGGAATGCAAATAAAAGGACAAAAAAAACATGGAGTATAAAGAAAGTTTCACTTACAACATTCCAATTCAAGCAATTCAGGTTAATCCCTCATATATAAGATAACTTCCTTGCTTAGTTAAGGAACTTTATTTTCTGGTTCTCCGTTAATATAAATAGCGAACGAGCATCCATATTATTAAACAAAGAACCTTGATCGAAGGGAGGCCACTGAAAAAGTCTCTATATTATAAAAAAAAGATATAGTACCTCAAAATTTGAGAGTGCTATATCTTTTTTACTGTATAATTAAATTATCAAATTCGAGTGGGTGGATACATTGATTCAACATCAACAAGTAAATTTAAGTCCTTATATGGCGATTTATGACATAGTCGTACCGAAAGATAATGTTTTGAGAAAAATAAATGACTTAGTCGATTTTTCTTTTGTATATGAAGAATTAGTAGATAAATATTGCCTTGATAATGGGCGTAATGCGATCCATCCTATTCGCATGTTCAAATACTTATTATTAAAATGTATCCACAACGTATCCGATGTTGATATTGTCGAACGCTCAAAATATGATATGTCATTCAAATATTTTTTAGATATGGCGCCAGAAGATCCAGTTATTGAGCCAAGTTCCTTAACGAAGTTTCGAAAACTGCGATTAAAGGATGTAAATTTATTAGACATGCTAATCAATAAAACGGTTGAGATCGCAATCGAAAAAGAAATTATAAAAAGCAAATCTATTATTGTAGATGCTACCCATACCCAGTCTCGTTACAATCAAAAATCAGCCAAAGAAGTGCTGGTTGATCGGTCTAAAAACCTAAGAAAGACGATTTATCAAGTAGATGAAACAATGAAAAGTAAATTTCCAACCAAGACAACATCAGATGTATTAGAAGATCAAATTGAATACTGTGAAAAGCTGATTAAAGTCATTGAAAAAGAAGAGGTTATTTGTGAATTCCCCAAAGTAAAAGAAAAATTAAACCTGCTTAAAGAAACTGTGGCTGATGATATTGAACATCTACAATTATCCAAAGATGAAGACGCAAAAACAGGACATAAAACAGTGGACTCCTCATTCTTTGGTTACAAAACACACATAGCCTTAAGCGAAGAAAGAATTATTACTGCGGCTGTTGTTACAACTGGAGAAAAGAATGACGGAAAGCAATTAGAAACCTTAATTGAAAAAAGTATGGAAGCTGGTATGGAAGTTGATACTGTGATTGGTGATGCCGCCTATTCAGAAAAAGGGAATATTGAAT